>CAVDQU010000015.1:15842-30983 GCA_963611035.1 Agathobaculum sp. | reverse complement strand
CTGTTGCACTTGGATATAATACAGGCGAGGAGCCTCAGGCAGCTCCCCGCAAAGAAGATTATATCCTGGAAATTTAACAGGATAAACTTGTAATTATTAAAATCTGACTTTAAACTTATACAGATATATTGCCGCCTCCAGCAGGAAATGATCTTTCCTGTCATGGAGGTCTTTTTTTGTGATCTCCTGGATATTTTTGATCCGGTAGGCAATGGTATTGTAGTGGGTAAACATTTCTTCCGATATTCTTTTTACATTTCCGGCATATTCAAAATAGTAATCCAGTGTTTTTAAGAGGTCAGAATGTTTTTGGTGGTCATTTTCAATCAATGGCCCTAACATTTCCTGTACAAACTGGCTGGTTTCCTTTTCAGGATCAGCTGCATAAAGAAGACGCAAAAGTCCAAGATCTTCAAAGCCAAGAACGGTCTGTTCATTGATCATGGCTGTACGCAGGGCAGTACGGGCTTCAGTATCACTTTGGACGATCCCGCGGATCCCGGGATGAGGACGACCGCATCCGGCACACAGCCCCAGATCCGGATATTCGAGAGAAAGAGATGACAGAAGTTTGGGAATATGACGGGCCAGCTGTTCCAGCTCAGAGCTTGTAGCAGGGGCATTTAACAGGATCAGATAATCGTCAGAAGCAGGAACGATCCGCACATCCAGTCCTAATTTAGAAAAAACAGACCGGATATTGCCCATAAGAAGGGTATGCTGGAAATTTTTTCTGTATTGGTTTTTCTCTTCTGGATTCTGGGTCTTTAACCGCAGGATCAGATGGTCATCAGAAAGATTTAGATGGAATTCATCTGCTCTGGTCTGCTCAAGCTGATGGTCTACGATTGGATCTGACAGTAGATGGAGCAGAAAACTTGCAAAAAGAGAATCTCCCCGTTCACGGATCCCCTGTTCCCTTGTGATCTCTAAAGGAATCGCAGATAAGACCTGGGCTAAAAGTTCCGGTGAAAGTGCTGGGGACTGGGATGGGTTATAAATATAGAGGCATCCATAGGAATGTTCTCCTAAAGTCAGATCATGTGAGGATGACATGCGGATAAACTGGTTGATCATCTGGGTTTCTGAATCAGATGTAAAAATGGACTTATCCTCTTCGTTTAGGCAGATACTATGGCGGCTGTTAATACTGTCTACGATCAGGATGCTGCCGCCTGTAAGTTTTGAGATCATGGAAGCTATTTGATCCAGGTCAGCGCCTTCTGTAATGGTCTGTGTCAGCATCTGGTTGACAGAAAGGGTATTTTGCAAAAGGGCAGTCCGCCGCCTGGTTAGTTCATTGGAAAGCACTTTGGTAATATGGGAAAACTGCATATCAGGAGGAAGGACGATAAGGGGAAAATCCGCCTGGTCAGCCTGTTCGATCATAAGGGGCGGAACTATATTGTTTAAATATTGGGAAGGTTTGATACAGAATGCCGCCATCTGGTTACGCACCAGTGTGGGAATGTAAGCTGCCATGGCAGCTGAGTCCCGGTAAACAGAAAAACAGGTGGATATCATCAGTTCGCCGGGAGAGATCCACTGTGCATAATCCGGGTTATCGCTAAGGTTGATGCCGGAAACAATGCGCCCAAGTCCGCCTTTGCCCCCTGCAACATAGCAGTTGGAAAAAATAGGAAGGTTTAAAAGTTCTTCTACAGTTGGATAATAGGATTCTTCGATGTAGTTTGCCATAATATATACCCCCGAAAAAATCTGATCTATAACGCTTACCAAAAGTATAGAGTTTTTATTGTGAACAGTCAACATAGAAAATGAGAAAAATGGTGATTATAATACAAAACATAACAAAGACAAACGCAGAAAACAAAATCAGCTGAGTTGATATTCATTAGATAACAGAAAGGAAGAAATCAAAGTGAAGGTGCAGATCAGGATATGCAGCCATTTGTATAACATGTTGCAGGAAGCACCTGTAAAGGGAACGCTTCATTCCTGTTTTCACAGTTCCATGAATATGATGTGCCAGCAGGAAATGATCACATTTCTTACAAAAGAAAAAAGCCTTCAGCCATTTTCTATCAGTCTTGAATGGAACGGAGACTTTAAATTTTTAGAAGAAATGTTCCGTTTAAGGGAAACAGAGCTGCAGTTAAGTGTTAAGGGCTTTTGGATCGGGAACTTCCAGATATTTGAATTTAAAATAGTGGAGATTCTGGATTTAAGAAAAAGCCAGACAGAAGCCTTAAAGCCCGGAGCAGCAAACTTTATCCGCAGTTTCCTGGAACATCAGGAAGATAAAGGGATCCATGGGCTGATCGAAGGAAGAAAAGAAGAAGTATTTTCCGCATTCTTAGCTCCAAGGATCGAAGCGTTCCGCCAGGCAGTCCAGGAAGGAAACATGGAATCTGCAGTGCTCACAGCAGAACAGATGGCCGGATGCGGACCGGGACTGACACCTTCTTCCGATGATTTCCTCTGCGGGTATGTGGCATCCTGGCCGGCTGAAAAACCATGGAAAGGCTTTGGGGAGGAGATCACAAATGCAGCAGCACTAAAAACTAATGATATCAGCGGATCTTTGTTGAAACATGCAGGAGAAAATATGTTTTCAGAAGACATTTTACAGTTATTAAAAGGATTTGAAAACGATGATCCTGAGCAGATACGTACAGCATTAAAACGTGTATCCAGCTTTGGAAGCAGCTCAGGCTGTGATTTTCTCACCGGCATGTATTATGGAGTAATTGACAGTAATAAGATGGGAGGAAACAGATGTGGTAAAGCTTGAAGTCAGAAAAAATACCTATTATGATTCTGTAACACTGATGATCATATCTAAAGATGTGAAAAATCTGCCGGGTATTACAGAAGCTCTTGTAGGTATGGGAACCGACCTGAACCGGGAGATTGCAGGAAATCTGGGACTGGATACGGATGGGTTTGAGGAAGTAACAGCCAATGATTTCTTTGTGGCAGCTAAATGTGATGATGAAGATTTCTTTAAAAAGGCGGTAGAAAAGGTAGATGAACTGCTGAACAAGAAAGCAGAAAAGAGTAAAGCAGAATATTTTCCACCAACATTGGATGGTGCCGTAAAGGTGGAAAAAAATCTGAATATGGCAGTGATCTCTGTCCCAGGACGTTTTGCAGCAGATGTGGCAAAGGATTGTCTGGACCGTGATATCAATGTGATGCTTTTCAGCGATAATGTGACCATTGAAGAAGAAAAAGCACTGAAAGAATATGCTGTGTCAAAAGAACTTCTGATGATGGGACCTGACTGCGGAACAGCGGTGATCAATCATGTACCTCTTGCATTTGCAAATGTGATCAAGCCGGGAAAGATCGGCCTTGTATGCGCTTCCGGTACAGGTGCACAGGAGGTTTCAACGATCATCGACCAGTTAGGAGAAGGAGTTTCCCAGTTGCTTGGCACAGGCGGAAGAGACTTAAAGGCAGAGATCGGCGGCATCATGATGAAGCAGTGTTTGAATGCACTGATCGAAGATCCTAAAACAGAGATCATTGTACTGGTATCAAAACCTCCGGCAAAAGAGGTAGAAGATCAGATCTTAAAGATCGCAGCAGAAGCAGGAAAACCGGTTGTTGTATGTTTCATTGGCGGTGACAATGAAAAGATCAAAAAAGCAGGTCTTTACGTGGCCGTTTCCCTGGAAGATGCGGCCCACAAGGCAGTTGCACTGGCTAAGGGAGAAGAAGTTACTGATTTTGAAGAATTTTCTATGGGAAAGGATCAGGCAGAGAAACTGGCAGCGCAAGAACGTGCAGGAATGATCCAGGGACAGAAATATGTAAGAGGCCTTTATACAGGCGGAACCATCTGTGATGAGGCAATGAAGCTTCTGATCGGAAGCATGAAACATATTTATTCCAACATTCCGTTAAGTCCTGAGGACAAGCTGGAAAATGCAAGAAATGGACATTCAAAGGAAAATACCTTCCTTGACTTTGGAGATGATGAGTTTACAGTAGGACGTCCTCATCCGATGATCGATCCTTCTTTAAGAGCAGAACGTGTGGTTGAGGAAGCAAAAGATCCTGAAACAGCTGTGATCTTAGTGGACTGTGTGATCGGATATGGATCTCATGAAGATCCTGCAAAGGACTTGTCTGATGCGATCCGTAAAGCAAAAGATCTGGCAGCCAAAGAAGGTCGCTATCTGTCAGTAGTAGCCACTGTATGTGGTACCGAGGGAGATCCTCAGAGCCGTACTGCTACTTCCCTTCAGTTAGCAGGAGCCGGTGCAATCGTACTTCCTTCTAATGCACAGGCAGCAAGGTTTGTACAGCTGATCACAGAGAATCTGTAAAGAGGAGGTGGAAGAAAAATGAGCAAAGTAAATGAATTATTTGAAAAGGAATTATGTGTAGTAAATTTCGGAATTGAATCTTTTTATCAGGATCTGAAAAAGCAGAACGTAAAGGCAGTTCATGTAGCCTGGAAGCCGGTAGCAGGGGGAGATAAAAAGATCGCCGGTTATTTAAAACAGTTAAAAGATCCAAAACTGGCAGAAAAGATCGAAGCTGCCAATAAAGAGGCATTAAGCAGGATCCTTGCAGCGCAGCCAGCTTTAGTTGGAATGTCTACTGCAGGAGAAGCGATCCCGGGAATGACCAAAACTACCATTCTTCATGCAGGTCCTCCTGTAAAGTGGGAAAACATGTGCGGTCCTATGAAAGGTGCTGTTATGGGCGGTCTGATCTATGAAGGACTGGCAAAAGACTTAAAAGAGGCAGAAGAACTGGCAGCAAGCGGCAAGATCACCTTTGATTCCTGTCATCATCACAATGCAGTTGGTCCTATGGCCGGTATTATTACATATTCAATGCCTGTATGGCATGTAGTCAACAAAACCTTTGGAAATGATGCATATTGCACCATGAATGAAGGTCTTGGAAAGGTACTGCGTTTTGGTGCCTGCGATGAGGAAGTATTTGACCGTTTAAGAAAAATGGAAAAGGTTTACTATCCGGTTCTGAAAGAAGCTTTAGAGATCCACGGAGAGATCGATATGAAGGTTATGATCGCTCAGGCTCTTCAGATGGGTGATGAGGGGCATAACCGGAACAAAGCAGGAACCTCTTTATTTATCCGTGAGATCCTTGCAGATGTATACAAGACCCATTTCTCATTGGAACAGCAGCAGGAAGCCATTGGATTTATCAATGGAAATGACCATGCATTCCTGAATCTGTCTATGCCGTCCTGTAAGGCGACCATGGATCCAACACTGGGTATCCCATACAGCACCATTGTTTCAACTATGTGCAGAAACGGCGTTGAGTTTGGTATCCGTATTTCAGGACTTGGAGCAGATCAGTGGTTTACCGCTCCTTCTGAGTACATCCGCGGCTTATATTTCCCTGGATATTCTGAGGCAGATGCAAATCCTGATATCGGCGACAGCTGTATTACCGAGACAACAGGTATCGGCGGCTTCTGTATGGCAGCATCACCGGCTATTGTACAGTTTGTAGGCGGTCAGGTACAGGATGCTATTAATTATTCATCCCAGATGTACGAGATCACAGAGGGAGAAGGAAATGCTTATAAGATCCCGGTACTTGATTTCAGAGGAAGTGCAACAGGAATCGATATTGTAAAGGTCCTGGAAACAGGTATCCGCCCGATCATCAACACTGGTATCGCTCACAAGGATTATGGTGTAGGACAGATCGGAGCAGGCCTTGTAAATCCGCCGGAAGGCTGCTTTACAAAAGCGATTGAAGCCTGTGCGAAAGCATGGGAACAGTAAAAATTAACAATTGAATAAAAAAATCATATAAATTCAAGGAGGATTTTAATTATGAGTAAATGGTCTGACATCAAAATGTACGATTTAAGTATCCCGATCGGAATTAGCACACCACCGTGGCCAACTTATGAACCACTGCAGGTAAAGTACTTTAAGCGTCTGGCTCCAAATGGTGCAAATGGACAGCTGGTAACACATTCCAACCATGTAGGAACCCACCTGGATGGCCCGCGTCACTTTGATACAGCAGGAAGAGATATTGCAGCATTAGAGCTTACCAAACTTTGTGCTCCTGGCGTAGTAGTAGACCTTTCTGATATGGCAGAAGATTTTGGTATCTATACACCAGAAGATATTGAAAAGAGAGTAGAAGTACGTGAAGGCGATATCTTGATCATCAATACTGGTTATCATAAGTATGGATTTGATCAGCCAACAGCAGATGAGCGTCGCTATATGCTGCGTCATCCAGGTCCATCTCTTGATTTTATCAAGTGGGTACGTGAAAAGAAGATCAAATGGCTGGGCGTAGACTGCGGTTCTGCTGATCATCCAATGAATACAAAGATCCGTGACTGGGAGCCAATGGAAGCGCAGAAGTGCGATGCTATCTTCCGTGAAAAGTATGGCAAGTCCTTAAATGAGGTATATCCATGGCCAGAGCACTATCAGGCAATGCATTTAGAGCTGTTTGGTCAGCCTTATGAGGCTATTCATGCAGAATGTATGGGCGGTGAGATCGACAAGCTGTCTAACAAGCGTGTTGTAATTGGCTGCTTCCCATGGAAGTTCCAGGATGGTGAAAGCTGCATCAGCCGTATCGTGGCATTTGATGGTTTCGAGGACGTATAAAAAGAACACCGATCAGAGGGGAAAGATCAGGAGGGTTACATATGCTGGATATTAAGATCACAAATGCGAAAACAAGAAAAACAGGAAAAGAACTGGTAGAGATCGGAATCGAAAATGGAAAGATCACAGCTATTGCGCCATCTGTAGAAGGTGATGCAAAGCAGGTCATTGATGCAAAAGGCAAACTGGTAACAGAATCCTTTGTAAACGGGCATCTTCATCTGTGTAAGGTATATACATTGGAAATGGCAGGTCAGGACGCTTTAAAGGAATACAATGATAATAATATGGGCGGAGCAATGACCTCCATTGAAAGAGCGGCTGATTTTAAGGCATGCTATGATGAAAAATGGATCATTGAAAATGTGCGCAAGGCGTGTGATCTGGCTGTTAAATACGGCAATACCCATATCCGTGCATTTGCGGATGTAGACAGCAAAGCACGACTGGAAGGCGTGAAAGCTGTTATCCGTGGAAGAGAAGAATATAAGGATCGTCTGAATATCCAGGTAGTTGCATTCCCGCAGGATGGTGTTGCAAGAGAACCAGGTGCAAAAGAACTGATCAAGGACGCTTTAGATCTTGGTGCAGATGTAGTAGGCGGTATCCCGTGGATCGAATTTACTCAGGAAGAAGAGCTGGATCATGTAAATTCCATGTGTGATTACGCAAAGGAATATAATAAAGATATTTCCATGTTGTTAGATGATGTAGGCGATGCAGAAGAGAGAACTCTTGAAATGTTATGCAAAAAGGTGATTGAAATGGGATGGCAGGGAAGAGCTACGGCACAGCATTGCCGCGCTATGGAACTGTATCCTGAAAACTATTTCAGAAAACTGGTTTCTCTTTTAAAGAAAGCCCAGATCGGTGTTGTATCAGATCCTCACACCGGCCCACTCCATGCAAGAGTAAAAGACCTGCTAAAAGCAGGTGTTCCAGTCGCACTGGGACAAGATGATATTGCAGATGCGTATTATCCATATGGTGAGTGCAATATGCTTCAGGTGGCCTTTCTTGCCAGCCACCTGCTCCATATGGTCAGCTTCGATGACATGGAACTGCTTTATGATATGATCACTACTACTGCTGCAAAGGTGCTTGGAATCAAGGATCATGAGCTGAAAGTAGGCGGAAATGCAGATCTGGTAGTTCTGGAAGATGAAGATGTATATCATGCTATCTGGCATCATACGGCCCCTGCTTATGTAATTAAGAGCGGCGTGGATATTACTGTAAAGTAGATTCCACGGAAAGGGGATGCAGATGAACAATAAAAAAGGAAATTTTGCGGAACTTGCTTATGTAATGGGAATGATCCTGTGCCCTTTAGGTGTCTGCCTGTCAGCAAAAAGCGGTTTTGGCGTATCAATGGTAGTTGCCCCTGCCTACGTACTGTATCTTCGGATATCGGAAACACTGCCATGGTTTACATTCGGAAAATCTGAGTACATATTCCAGGGCTTGCTGCTGATCCTGTTGGGAATTGCAGTAAGACGGTTTAAATGGAAGTATCTGTTATCATTTGTTACAGCCTTCCTTTACGGAAACATCCTGGATCTCTGGTATGATATTCTGGGAGCAGAGCAGTATACAGTGCTCTGGCAGAGAGGAATGGCCTGCGTTTTAGGAACTGTGATCACTTCACTGGCGATCGCATTTTTCCTCAGGACCTATCTCCCCCAGGAAGCCTATGAAATGTTTGTAAAAGATATTTCAGATACATTTCATAAAGATACAACAAAGGTTAAATGGATATTCGATTGTACAGCGCTTTGTATTGCAGTGATCCTTATGCTTGTATTATTCCGCCGTTTTGCTTTTGACATGGTAGGTTTTAATACAGTTCTTGCAACCATCGTAAATGCTCCGCTGATCGGTATTTTTGGAAAAATGCTGGATCGTGTGGGAAGCTTTGATTCTTCATTTCCGCAATTCTATGAAAAGTTCCAGAGTATTATGAATTAAATCCAAAAGAGCTGCCCCGTGTTGGTGGCAGCTCTGCTTATAAAGCAGTGGATAAAAAGTTTTGAGGTGAAAAAATTGAAAAAGTTGTTTGATACACTGGTAGATGGAAGTGTAGCTTTGATCAGCCGTTTTTTGCCGGATGCCTATGTTTTAGTACTGCTTTTGACTGTAATCCTGTTTATCGCAGCCATTCCCGTTACCGGTATTGCTCCAACAGAAGGGATCACAGTCTTTGAACGCCTGGTGGATCTTGTATACAAAGGCTGGTACGGCGGTTTCTGGAACCTGTTAGGATTTGGAATGCAGATGGTGCTGATCGTGGTAACAGGAACCATGTTTGCCAATACAGAGCCGGTACATAAGATCATTGTAAAGATCGCATCTGTACCCAAAACTCCGAAGCAGGCACTTCTTCTGGTATCAGCAGTAGGTATGGTGGCATATTTTCTCCAGTGGGGTGCTGCACTGATCGTATGTGCGGTGCTGGCACAGGAAGTGGCAAAAAAGGTAAAAGGGATCCATTATCCGCTACTTGTGGCAGCTGCTTATGTAGGAAATGCTTTCTGCCTGGTTGGAATATCCGGAACTATCGCTTTAAATGTAGCCGGTGGATGGAATTTTGAAGGTGTCTGGAGCACAACTGGCATCCCTTTTGGGGAAACGGTATTTGCACCCTATAATCTGTTTATTTATGTGGTGGGTGCCATTGCTCTTTGTTTACTGATCACGGCTATGCATCCGTCTCCTGAAAAGACAAAAACGGTGGATCCGTCCATATTTAAGGAAGTATCCACAGCAAAGGTTTATAAATCCCGCAAAGAAATGACTCCTGCAGAAAAACTAGAAACATCAGTATTTTTAAATGGAGCAATTGCATGCATTGGATTTTTCTGCGTGATCTGGAGTTTTGTAGATTCTCTTTATATTAAAAAACAGTCTTTTTCACTTTCCATTAATCAGGTAAATATGATCTTTTTATTTGCTTCTATTGCTATGTATAAGACACCTGTACGTACAGTGGAAGCAGTGAAAAAATCCCTTGGGGGAGCGGTAGGAGTGGTTTTACAGATGCCATTTTATGCAGGAATCGCAGGATTGATCAGTTATAACGGTGGTTCTACGGGAGTTTCCATTGCACAGGTGATCGCAAGTTTTTTTGTACATATTTCCAATGCGCAGACTTTTCCATTATTTACCTGCTTAAGCGCAGTGATCGTCAAACTGTTCGTACCAAGCGGCGGAGCCCAGTGGGCGGTCCAGGGACCTATTGTAATGCAGGCAGTCCAAAGCTTTATGCCTGCAGTGTCAGAAGGAAAAGCGGCAATGGCTTTATCATGGGGCAATTCCTGCTGCAACCTGCTTCAGCCATTCTGGCTGATCCCGGTATTGGAAGTGGCAAAGTTAAAGGTAAGAGATGTAATGGGATATTGTGTGATCTGTCTGATCGCCCTTTTGGTGATCATATCGATCGGTTTGCTGTTTTTATAAGATAAGATTGAAAAGTGACCCATATAAGAAGAGGAGAAAATGATCATGGGGAAACGAATTGTAATCGCGTTGGGCGGAAATGCCCTTGGAAAGACGATTTCGCAGCAGGGAGAAGTTGTAAAAGGAACTGCAAAGGTAATCGCCGGCCTGATTCTTGCCGGTCATCAGGTTGTTATTTCACATGGAAACGGACCTCAGGTGGGAATGATCCAGAAGTCTATGACAGCTTTGCATAAGCAGGATCCGGAACATTATGAGCTTTGTCCCTTATCTGTGTGTGCAGCAATGAGCCAGGGATATATCGGGATGGATCTGCAAAGAGCTTTAAGGAATGAACTGGAAAGATCCGGGTTCAGCATACCTGTTACTACCATTCTTACACAGGTTCAGGTAGATCCGGAAGATGAGGCTTTTAAAAAGCCGTCAAAACCCATCGGGGCTTATGTGACAGAACAGGAAGCAGATGTTCTTAGAAAAGAAAGAGGCTTTGTATTTGCAGAGGATGCAGGAAGAGGAATCCGCCGTGTCGTTCCCTCGCCAAAGCCTGTGGCTATTCTTGAAATGGAGTCTATTCGCGGAATGGTGGAAGAAGGACAGATCGTGATCGCCTGCGGAGGCGGAGGCGTTCCTGTGGTAAAAAATGAAATCGGAGATTATATTGGCACGGAGGCGATCATAGATAAAGATTTTGCATCTGAAAAACTGGCAGAAGAGCTGGATGCTGATTATCTGATCATCCTTACCGCGGTAGAAAAAGTGGCAATTGATTATGGAACGCCAAGAGAAAAATGGCTGGATCATATGAGTGTGAAAGAAGCTGAATTTTATATAGAAGAAGGGCAGTTTGCTCCGGGCTCCATGCTCCCTAAGGTAGAGGCTGCAGTTGCCTTTGCAAAATCAGGCAAAGGAAGAAAAGCACTGATCACTTTGCTTGAGAAAGCAGAAGATGGAATTGAGGGAAAAACAGGAACAGAAATAGAATTGTCATAACTGTACAGTAGGTCTGCGCACTTGCTGCGCTGACCGTAAGAAAGCATAGGCTAGAAGGCAAAAATCCATCAGCGAAGCTGATCTGGAATGGATTTTTGCTTGTAACTATGAAGGTACTGAATAGTTACGAATTGTCTTAAAATAACGAGGAGGTATGCTATGTATAATCCAGAACAGCCGGTTTTTGAAGAACAGACAGAATCTAACATTGAAATTGCATATGGGATAGAAGATGTTCCGAAACCATTATGGAAAGCAATACTTTTTGCACTGCAGATCACATTGGTGGACTTTACCCCCTTTATGTGGGCAGCCGGCTTTGCATCTTTAGCCGGTATCGATCAGCCTGATTTTGTTCCTACTATGCTGTGTGCCTGCTTCTTCTGTATGGGTATATGCACCTTTCTTCAGACAACGGTAGGAAACAGGCTCCCCATTGTACAGGGTTCATCTTCCGCGCTGATGTCTTCCATGGGTAATATAGCGGCTGTTTACGGTCTTCCGGCTGTATGGGGCGCCTCTCTTATAGGAGGTCTGATTCAGGCAGCACTTGGAGTGACTAAAACAGTAAGTAAAGTAAGAAAGTTTCTTCCGCCGGTAGTGGTTGGTTCTGTAGTAACTGCCATAGGCTTTGTAGCAGCAAGGATTGCAGTCCAGTGGACTTTTTCAAGACAGGAACCTTTGTATCTGATCCTGGCGCTGATCTCATTTTTACTGGCGCTTGTACTTAAATTTAAAACAAAAGGAATCATATCTCAAGGCTTTATTCTTATTACAGTTGTGATCGTGGGAGTAGTGGTATCTTCTTTTTTGGGCATTTTTGACTGGGAAGCAGTCCATACAGCTCCATGGGTCAGGCTTCCGCGGCTTTTTCCTTTTACAGGTATGGAAGGTCAGCCGGGTGGTGCGATCACTATTACAGCGGCAGCTGTGATCGGTGGTTTCAGCGGATATATGGGAGCTATTTTTGAATCGGTAGGAGATTATGCTGCAACCTGTGCGGCTTGTAATGAGGTGTACAGAGTAAAGCATATTGATAAGGGTATCATGGCCAGCGGTCTTGGCTGTATGATCACAGCTCTTTTTGGAGGTCTGCCATGTACCTCTTATACACAAAATATAGGTATTGTGGCAGCTACCGGTGTAGCTTCCAGACGCGTGACCCAATATGCAGGTGTTTTTTTCCTTCTTTATGGATTCTGCCCTAAAATGGCATACATCCTTGCGGGGATCCCGAAGCCGGTGATCGGGGCTGTTTTCCTGATCTCAGCAGCTTCTATTATGTTTTCAGGGATCGATTCCATCGTATCATCTCCAAGAACCTTGAGAAATACACTGGTAGCAGGAATCACTCTTACCTTAGCAGTTATGCTTCCCTATCAGTGCACTTCTACCTATAAAGAGTGGGCAGACGGATTATCACCATTCTTAAATATGCTTTGTACTTCACCGGTATTTATTGCCGTATTAAGCGGTGTGGGGTTAAATGTATTGCTGAATATTATTTTAAATGAATCATGAGAAGATTTTGGTAACTGTTCAATAGGTCTGCGCACTTGCTGCGCTGACCGTGAGAAAACATAGGCTGGATCTTTGATGAAATAAGGGCTGCGGATCTAATTTCCGCAGCCCTTAAGACGTTTTTTACTTAATTCTGGATCTTCAGATCTTATGTAAATCAGAAATCAACTTCCTCATCATAGTAGCAGCACTTCAGCAGCTTAGCCATCTGATCCGGGTTGACGCTTCTTGGGTTGGAGCCGGTGCAGGCATCACCTACTGCCAGTTCTGCAACTTTAGGCAGTTTCTCCATGAATTCCTTCTCATCAATGATTCCGCCTTCATAGTACTTGATGCAGGTAGGAATATCCAGTTCTTTGTTCATCTCGCGGATCCTTGTGATCAGAGCGTCTACCAGTTCAGCATCTGTATTTCCAGGCAGGTTGATGAACTTAGCGATCTTAGCGTATCTTGCAGCTGCTTCAGGCTCCTTTGCATTGAATTTGATAACCTTTGGCAGGTACATTGCGTTAGCGCATCCATGAACGATATGTCCGCCGGAGTAAGCAGCACCGGTCTTATGTGCCATAGAGTGAACGATACCTAATAATGCGTTGGAGAATGCCATACCAGCTAAGCACTGAGCGTCATGCATCTTAGCACGTGCATCCATATCGCCGTTATAAGAAGGAACCAGGTATTCGTTGATCATTTCGATAGCATGCAGCGCTAACGGATCGGTGTATTCGCAGTGCAGTGTGGAAACATAGGCTTCAATAGCATGGGTCATAGCGTCCATACCGGTATGTGCAGTCAGCTTCTTAGGCATGGTAGCTGCTAAAGCCGGGTCAACGATAGCTACATCTGGTGTGATGTTGAAATCAGCCAGAGGATATTTGATTCCCTTAGCATAATCTGTGATTACAGAGAATGCGGTAACTTCGGTAGCTGTACCGGAGGTAGAGGAGATAGCACAGAATTTAGCTTTTGTACGCAGTGTTGGGAAGCTGAATGGTGTGATCAGGTCTTCGAACTTGGTATCAGGATACTCATAGAATACCCACATAGCCTTTGCTGCATCGATCGGTGAACCGCCGCCTACAGCTACGATCCAGTCAGGTTCAAATTCCTGCATAGCCTTTGCGCCCTTCATAACGGTCTCTACAGAAGGATCTGGCTCAACGCCTTCAAATAACTTAACTTCCATTCCTGCTTCTTTTAAGTAAGCTTCTACTTTATCCAGGAAACCGAAACGCTTCATGGAGCCGCCGCCTACGACAACAATGGCTTTCTTGCCAGGCAGTGTCTTTAAGGACTCCAGTGCATCTTTTCCGTGGTATAAATCTCTTGGTAATGTGAATCTCATAGTTATGACCTCCTAAAAATATAGTTGTTGGATTGACTATATGTATTTGTTCGTTATTTTCTTAACAACTACATAATAGCATATTGATAAAAAAATGACCAGATGCAAATTTGGAATAATGGTATTCCTGTAAGTGTATTGCTGGTTAATGAGAAGGAAATTGTGAAAAATAGATAAAAATGAAAAGGGAATAGAAAAAAATACTCAGTAATAAGAATTACGGCGAATAATGATGATTTCCTGTTACTGAGAATATTGTTATTTTTAAGACAAAATATTCAGGGATAATGTTTATGAAACATGTCAATCAGACAGCTGGCTGATGGTGCGTACAAGCCACTGGGTCAGTTCTGTTTCTGCCTTGGACAGGCGGTAGTTGCTGCGACAGACTAAAAGATCCTTAAATACATTATCAGGGCGGGTGCATTCCCGCTGGATCAGCTTTTCTTCTGTAAGAGTGGTGTATGGGACGGGAGAAGTCCACATATAGGCACCGGGAAGATGGCGCAGGAATTCATACTGGCTGCCACGGTCATAAATATAGATAGTATGACGGGGATCGCCCCCTGTAGAGGCAGAGTCAGGACTTTCCGGGGCAAACGAAGGATACTGGATATCTCCCTGGAGCAGTTCTACAGACTGTGAAAAATCCTGATGGTTTAAAGGCTCTTTTTTTGCAAGAGGATGGGCGGGGGACATAAGCACTTTGGGAGAAAACTGCCATAAGACCTTGCTGTCTAAATGTTCATCATGGATCATTTTCAGGAAAAATGGTTCGTAGATCACCTGACAGCGGACAATGCCCAGATCAAATTCCTTTGCAGAGACCAGACGTACCACATCCCTTGCATTGGTTTCTTTATAACGTACATTGGTAGTGAAAAGGCGGTCGCTTTCCTTTAAGAAGTCCTTTAAGGTGCTGGATATGTAAGAAGCCCGGGGACCGCAAAGACGTATTTCCCTTGGACATTCCTTGTTTCTGGAACACAGCTTGTCTAACTGGGCTTCCTGTTCCATGATCCCTTTGGCGTAGCGCAGGAATTCTTCTCCTCTGGCCGTAGGTATCATGCCCCTGCTGGTACGGTCAAAAATAGGACATCCCAGATCCCGTTCCAGTTCACGGATGATCTTGCTTAAATGGGGCTGGTTCATATAAAAGTTTTGGGCTGCTTTTGTAATAGAGCCGGTTTTCTCAACTTCCACGGCATATTTTAGATAGGAAAGATTCATATG
>CAVDQU010000015.1:0-15832 GCA_963611035.1 Agathobaculum sp. | reverse complement strand
CTCCTTTTGTGCCTCATTTTCATTTACAAGTATATACTAATTTAAAGTATTTTTAAACTGTTTCTGGTTTTGTTGACAGTAAAACTGTGGTAGTGATAGAATGATTACTGTTCATACGTTGCATGACCAGCAATGGAATTTGCCGTGTTAAGTACGGCAAATTCCTGCAACCATTACGTTATTGTACGGCACTTTCGGTTCCAAAAGTGCCTACCCTTGTATAGTAATATAGAATGATATTCAGGCGACTCTTGATAAAGTTGGCTATAAGAAAGTGACGTTAGAGGGGAATACAGTTACCTTTGCAGATGATGAGACGGCCATTGAGCTGGGAGCCATTGAAAAAGGCTATATTGCAGACCGTACAGAGACCGTAGCAACCCTGGATATCAATGATCTGTCCGTGGTATCTTCTGGTGTGTATGAGCGTCATTTTATCCAGGATGGGGTGAATTATCATCACATTTTGGATCCGCGTACTGGTTATCCCTATGAAAATGGTCTGACCCAGGTGACCATTATCTCCAAAGAATCGGTGGATGGAGACGGGCTGAGTACTACCTGATTTGCATTGGGACTGGAAAAGGGGATGGAACTGGCAGATTCACTGGATGGCGTGTATGCTGTGTTTATCACAGAAGATGGAGAACTTCATTATTCAGAAGGAGCAGAGGCGGTGTTAAGCGCTGACCAGTGATCTGCAATATAGGACTGGCTTTACAATTACAGACTGCTACCATATAATAGAAAGAACTGACCGGAAAAGAATTGTTTTTTGAAAAGTTTAAGGTCAGATACAGGAGAAAAAACGTGTTTGGAAAATTATGGAAAAAATGTGTAAATTATGAGACCATAAGCTATTTGATCTGCGGTGTGCTCACAACAGCGGTGGACTTCGTTTCTTATACCATGTTCAGGAAAATGTCCATGGGGGTAGGCGTATCCCAGGCCCTTTCATGGGTGGCTGCGGTTTTGTTTGCTTATATTGTAAATAAGATCATCGTATTCCGCAATTTTAACATGCACCCCTCTTATTTATTAAAAGAGGGCGGCGCTTTTTTTGCGGCGAGGGTTATTTCCGGAGTGGCTACCTGGGTCTTAATGGTGCTTATGGTAAAAGTGGGGGGAGACAGAGGTTTTGTTTATGAAATGTTCTGTAAGCTGACAGCTTCTGTTGTCAATATGGTCGCAAATTACGTGTTCAGCAAGCTTTGGATCTTTAAAAAGAAGTAATATCGGGGATGATAGAGCGGCTGCGGGAAAGGGAAATGCAGTGAGTCGTGAAGAAATAGAACAGGTAGAAAAGGAACTGGACGCAGTCCTGGAAATGGTCCAAAAACCGGTCCGGATAAAAAATACAGACAGTAGGGAGGAAGCAGCATCTTTGCAGAAAAATCAACAGAAACATTTACAGGAAGACAAAACACCCAGATCAGAGAATAACGTTGAAAATCAAACAGAAAAAGAAAATCAAACAGAAGAGAAAATAAAAGAGAGAACGGAAGAAAAAAATAAGGAGAATGGTACAGGGCCAAACGCAGCGGAAGAAGAAATGGATGATATACTGGAATGCAGAGATTTCCGGCTGCTGCGCCCAAATGATGGATTGATCGTGGCATTTTTCCTGCCGGTAGCAATCCTGATCATTCTTTTTGCTCAGAGAGGTATCTTCCCCTTTGGTGAAGAATGTTTCTTAAGGACGGACATGTATCACCAGTATGCTCCTTTCTTTTCTGAATTTCAGTATAAGTTAAAGCAGGGGGGAAGCCTGCTGTACAGCTGGGATATTGGCATGGGCGTAAATTTCTCTGCTCTGTATGCTTATTATCTGGCAAGTCCGGTAAACTGGCTGATCCTTTTATGCCCCAAGAAATTCATTATCGAATTTATGACTATCCTGATCACCCTGAAAACCGGCATCTGCGGTGTTACATTTACATGGTATCTGCATCATCATTTTGAGAAAAAACATTTTATTGCCGGTGCTTTCGGCATTTGCTATGCTTTAAGCGGTTATATGGCAGCTTACAGTTGGAATATCATGTGGTTAGACTGCATCTGGCTGCTGCCGCTGATCCTTTACGGGGCAGAACGGCTGGTGCAGGAGAAAAAGGGGCTGTTTTACTGCATTACTCTGGGGCTTTCTATTTTGTCCAACTACTATATCTCTATTATGATCTGTATATTCATGGTCATGTATGTGATCGTACAGGTTATCTTATATCCGCCCAAAGGAATAAAAGGGATGGCAGCAACAGGAGTACGCTTTGGCTTTTATTCCCTCCTTGCAGGGGGACTGGCGGCCGTGGTGCTTCTGCCGGAAATTTATGCTCTGCAGGCAACTGCGTCCGGAGATTTTGATTTTCCAAAGACCATCACCTGCTATTTTTCTATTTTTGATATGATCGCCCGTCATATCGGAAATGTGGGAACGGAGATCGGACTGGATCATTGGCCCAATATTTACTGCGGTGTGGCTGTGCTTATGTTTTTGCTTCTTTATTTGGGAGCAAAGAAGATCACTATGCGGGAAAAGGTTGTTTACTGCAGCCTGCTGCTTATGTTTTATGCCAGCTTTTCTATTAATCTGTTAAACTTTATCTGGCATGGCTTCCATTATCCAAACAGCCTTCCCTGCAGACAGTCCTTTATCTATATTGCCATGGTACTGACCATGTGTTATCAGGCTTATATGGAATTGAATGAGACCTCCTGGAAGAAGATCGTGTGGGCATTCTGGGGCGCCGTTGTTTTTGTACTCATGGCAGAGAAACTTGTGGATAATACGGATCAGTTCCATTTTTTCGTGTTTTATGCAGCAATCATCTTTTTGGCACTTTATATGGGGATCATCTATCTGTATAAATGGAAAGAATGGGATGAAGAGGCAATGATACTGGCTGTATTTTTGGTAGCAGTGGAAACGGCGATAAATTTAGGAGTCAGCAGTCTTCCTACCACTAACAGGACGGCGTATGTAAAGGATAATGAAGATACACAGCAGTTAGTGGAAAATATCAGATGTGACACCTTTTACCGGGTGGAAAAGGGAGACAGCAGAACAAAAAATGACGGCGCATGGATGAATTTCCCCTCAGCGTCTCTGTTTTCTTCTGTGGCAAATGCTTCTTTATCTGATTTTGTAAGATACCTGGGCTGCGAAAGCTCTACCAATGCTTACAGCATCAAGGGAAGCACTCCCTTAGTGGACAGCCTGTTTTCTATCCGCTATGGCATTTATCCGGACCAGCAGCCGGCAACTGGCTTAAAGGACCAGAGCGGCCGGAAAGGTTCTATGTGGCTTTATGAGAATCAATACACACTGCCGGTAGCATTTATGCTTCCGTCAGATGTAGAGAGCAACTGGCTGTTAGATTCCGGCAATCCGGCAGTAGTGCAGAATGACCTTTGTAATGTTTTGGGGACCAAAGACGTGCTGGTATCCAATGAAGGATTTACAGAGGGAAAGAAGTTTACCTTTACAGCAGAAGAAAACGGTGAATATTACGTATATGTAACCAATAAAAAAGTGGAAAAAGTCACAGCAGCCATGGGCGAGAAGAGTAAGACTTTTGACAATGTGGACCGTGGTTATTTCCTGGAGCTTGGTTATCTTGTAAGAGGAACGGACGTAGAACTTCGCTCTGAAGATGATGGAAATCCCACTCTTCAGGCAGAAGTATGGCGTTTTGATACAGAAGCCTTTAAAGAATTTTATGAAAAAATGGATCAGAACCCTGTGAAGCTCACAGAGTGGACCGATACCAAGCTTGCGGGCACGATCCATGCAGATGCAGCTGGCACTATGTATACAAGCATTCCCTATGATAAAGGATGGAAGCTTACAGTAGACGGCGTGGAAACAGAAACAAGACAGATCTTTGATACATTTCTGGCAGCGGACTTAGGTGAAGGCGACCATGAGATCACCTTGACCTATGAGCCGGAAGGCTTAAAAACAGGTGCCATGATCACCGGTGTGAGCCTGGCTGTATTTGCCGGTGCAGCTGTATTTACAACTGTAAATGATAAAAATAAGAAAAAAAGAGGCAAAAACAGAAAAAACAACAACAAAATGTAGATTTATAAGGTATAATGATACCGAGTGTGCAAAGCACGTAGCAATCCGGTATCATACATGCTAAAATGTTCCGAAAGGACATGTAGGTTATAAAAAGGATAAGTAAAAGGAGACATCAATTATGAAGCTTTGGGGCGGACGTTTCACAAAAGAAACAGACCAGCTGGTACAGAATTTTAATGAATCACTTTCATTTGATCAGAAATTTTATCGTCAGGACATCAGAGGCAGCATTGCACATGTAAAGATGCTGGCAAAGCAGGGGATCCTTACAGAAGCAGACAGAGACGCCATTGTGGCAGGTCTGGAAGGCATCAGAGAAGACCTTGACAGCGGAAAGCTGGTGATCCCGGCTGATTCTGAATATGAGGATATCCATTCTTTCGTAGAGGGAACCTTAACAGAGCGCATCGGTGAAGCAGGAAAGCGTCTGCACACAGGACGCAGCCGTAATGACCAGGTTGCTCTGGATATGAAGCTGTATACAAGAGACGAGATTGATGAGATGGACGTTCTTGTAAAGGATCTTTTAAAAGAACTTCTGGTGATCATGGAAGCAAATACCGAGACATTTATGCCTGGTTTTACCCATTTACAGAAGGCACAGCCTGTAACACTGGCTCATCACATGGGTGCATATTTTGAAATGTTCTCCAGAGACCGTTCCCGTTTACAGGACATCCGCAAGAGAATGAATTACTGCCCGTTAGGTTCTGGCGCACTGGCTGGAACTACCTATCCTCTGGACAGAGAATACACCGCAAAGCTTCTGGATTTTGACGGACCTACATTAAACTCCATGGATTCCGTTTCTGACCGTGATTATCTCATAGAGCTGTTAAGTGCATTATCTACCATTGCCATGCACTTAAGCCGTTTCAGCGAGGAGATCATCATCTGGAATACCAACGAATACCGTTTTGTGGAGATCGATGATTCCTACAGCACAGGAAGCAGCATTATGCCTCAGAAGAAGAACCCGGATATTGCAGAGCTGATCCGCGGAAAAAGCGGCCGTGTTTACGGTGCCCTGGTTTCCATGCTCACTACCATGAAAGGACTTCCTCTGGCTTATGACAAGGATATGCAGGAGGACAAGGAACTGACCTTTGATGCCATTGACACTGTAAAGGGCTGTCTGTCCTTATTTACCGGTATGATCTCTTCTATGAAATTCCGCAAGGATGTAATGGAAGCCAGCGCAAAGAACGGCTTTACCAATGCTACGGATGCAGCTGACTATCTGGTAAATCACGGTGTACCGTTCCGTGACGCTCATGGTATCGTTGGACAGCTGGTACTGTTATGCATCGACAAGGGCATTGCCTTAGATGATCTTCCATTAGAGGAATACAAGAAGATCAGCCCTGTATTTGAAGAAGATGTATACGAAGCCATCAGTATGAAGACCTGCGTTGAGAAGCGTATGACCATCGGCGCTCCAGGTCCGGAAATGATGAAGAAAGTAATTGAGATCTACAAAAAGCAGTTAGAGCAGTAACTAAATAAACAGGAAACAGATACTAAGTGGAATGAGAGGTGCCGCAAAAGAGAAGATATTTTTTGCGGTGCCTTTTTGGCTATACATGTTGAGATTGTGTCAGTGACGCATAACGGAGGGAGGTTTTTATGAAGCTGTTTCATTTATCGGATCTGCATATTGGAAAGCGGGTCAATGAATTTTCCATGCTGGAGGACCAGAAATATATTCTGGGGCAGATCTTAAAGGCGGCAGAAGAATATCAGCCAGATGGGATCATTCTGGCAGGTGATATTTACGATAAGCCGGTTCCGGCTGCAGAGGCAGTCCAGGTATTTGATGATTTTCTCACAAGCTTAAATGAAATGAAGCTAACTGTGTTTATGATCAGCGGAAACCATGATTCCCCGGAGCGTGTTTCCTATGGCGGACGGCTGATGAAGAAAAGCGGCATTTATGTGGCGCCTGTGTATGAGGGAAAGACAGAAAAGGTGGAATTTACCGATGCATATGGAAAAGTATGTATCCATCTGCTTCCCTTTGTAAAACCGGCTGTGGTCCGCCATGCCTTTGAAGGGGGAGAAGTTGCAAAAGAAGCAGAGGCAGTGTGTGATTACCAGAGCGCCGTGAAAATGGCAGTTTCCTATATGGATGTGGATGCAGAAGCCAGAAATGTGCTGGTAGCCCACCAATTTGTCACTGGTGCCATGCGGTGCGAGTCAGAGGAAGTATCTGTAGGTGGTCTTGACAATGTGGATGCTTCGGTATTTGATGCTTTTGATTATGTGGCATTGGGTCATATCCACAGTCCTCAGGCGGTGGGAAGAGAGCAGGTGCGTTACTGCGGCACGCCTTTAAAATACTCTTTTTCAGAGGCCGGTCAGGAGAAATCTATTACCATTGTAGATTTAAAAGAAAAGGGAAATGTAGAGATCTCAGCCATTTCACTGCGTCCACTGCGGGATATGCGAAAGATCCGGGGCACCTATATGGAAGTCACTGCAAAGTCATTTTATGAAAATGAAAACTGCAATGATTACCTTCATGTGACCCTTACAGATGAGGAAGATATTTTAGACGGTCTGCAGAAACTCCGGGTCATTTATCCCAATATCATGCAGCTGGAATATGATAACCGCAGGACCAGGGCAAATTCGGAGTTGACAGCAGCCCAGGCAGTAGAAAAAAAGTCAGAAATGGAACTGTTTATGGAGTTTTATGAGCTGCAGAATAACCAGTCTATGAGTCAGGTCCAGGAAGAGTTTGTGCAAAGTATCATCCGGGAGGTGAAAGAATGAAGCCGAAAAAATTGGTTATAAGTGCTTTCGGGCCTTATGCAGAGAAAACAGTAGTTGATTTTGAAAAGCTGGGTGAAAAAGGGCTTTATCTGATCACTGGTGATACAGGAGCGGGAAAGACCACCCTTTTTGATGCAATTACTTTTGCCTTGTATGGGGAAGCCAGCGGAAATGTAAGAGAAACAGGAATGTTTCGCAGTAAATATGCACCGGATGATGTGCCTACCTATGTGGAACTGACCTTTATTTATCAGGGAAAAGATTATAAAGTTACCCGAAATCCGGAATATCTTCGTCCAAAGGGCAGAGGAACGGGATTTACACTGCAAAAAGCAGAGGCAGAGCTGGTTTTTCCGGACGGGCGTAGGCCAGTGACAAAAACGAGAGAGGTGACCAAAGCCATTACGGAGTTAATGGGTCTGGATTACCGCCAGTTTACCCAGATCGCCATGATCGCTCAGGGAGATTTCCAGAAGCTGCTTTTAGCCGGAACGGCAGAACGTGGGGGGATATTCCGCCAGATCTTCCATACGGGGATCTATCAGGATATTGAGAACCGGCTGCGGGATGCTGTAAAAGGAAAATGGAAAGAGTATGACGAAATGCGCCGCAGCATCAGTCAGTATCTGGACGGTGCCAGTATAGGTGGAGATCCCCAGGCAGAAAGTGAATGGAAAGAGCTGAAAAAGGCGAAATTTGAGGGGAAGACCATTCGGGGGATCGAACTGCTGACAGAGGTTATGGGACGGCAGGAAGAGATGCTTAAAAGCCTTAAACAGAAGATTACTGGGATCGATGAAGAGATACAAAAAAATAACAAGATCCTTGGAGAAGCAAAACAGAGACAGAAAATGCAGGGAGAGCTGGAGGTAAAGAAAAAACAGTTTGAACAGCTGAAGCCAGAGGTGGAAAAGGCTGCGTTGAAGAAAGTGTCAGCAGAAGAAGAGGCAAAGGCCTGCGAAAGACTGGCAGAAGAGATCCGGGAGCTGAAAGAGAAAAAAGCTGGTTTGGAGGTTTTCTTAGGTAAAGTAGAGGAGGCAAAAGAAAAAGGGGCGAAGATAGAGGAAGAAAATCAGGCAGATGAAAAGTTAAAGCAGGAAAAAATTTCTCTGGAACAGACTCTGAAGGAAAATAAAGAAGCCCAGGAGAGCCTGAAAGGCGTGGAAGCGGAAAAAGAACGGCTGCAGAATAAGTTTAAAGAAGCCACAGGAAAAGCAGAGAAGCTGACTGCAGATGAAAAGGCGCTGGATCAGGCTGCAGAGGAGAAGAAGACTGCTGAGGCAGAACTGCAAAAACTGGAAAAAACTGGAAATGATTGGAAAGCACAGAAAGAAGAACTGGCAGAGCAGGAAAATGCCCTGACGCAGGCAGCTATGAGCGAACCTCTTTTACAGGTAAGGGCAAAGCAGTTACAGGAGTTTGGGCGTCAGATAGAGCAGCTGGAAAAGACGGAAAAAAGGTTGTCTGAAACCCAGAATGAGTATGAGAGAGCGGTTACTATAAGAAATAAAGAAAGAGAGATATACAACCACCTGGAGCAGACATTTTTAGATGCCCAGGCGGGGCTTCTGGCGAAGCACTTAAAAGAAGGAGAAAAATGCCCGGTCTGCGGTTCCATCCACCATCCCCAACTGGCTGTGCTTACAGATGAGGTGCCTGATAAAGAACTTCTGGATCAGAGGAAAGAAACATTAAATCAAAAAGAAAAAAGAGTACAGCAGTTAAGTACACTGGCGGGACAGTGGAAAGAACAGTTGGAAGAACTGCGGGAACAGTATGGAAGTAAAGCAGAGCAGATTTTTGAGGGTGCAAAAACAGGCGATGTCAGGACGGCGGATCTATCTGCAGTGAAAAAACGCCTGGAAGAAGAGACAGACATTTGCGGCAGGAAATTACAGGATGCAAAAAATGCAGTTAAAAGTCTCAAAAAATGTCAGGAAGAGAAGGAAAGCCTGGAAACAAAGGAAAAGCATCTTCAAGATAACCTACAGCAGACCTGTAATAATTATGCTGCAGCAACTGGACAGTTGGAACTTCTGATCAGGCAGTGTGTAAAGAATTTGCAGGAAAGTGATGATGTATTGCTTGCAGCAGATATTCCCAATCTGCAAAATGCGCAGGAGATAGAAGCAGAAGTCCTTGTGCCCCAGATAAAACAGATTTTTGCAGATCTGAAAGCAGAAAATAATGAAAAAATAGAACGGGTAAAAGCAGCTTTAAAAGAAAATGCAGAAAAAGCAGGTGTTCTGAAGCGCTTACAGACACAGGCCGAACAGCTGGAAGATCATCAGAAAAAACTTACTGATGATATTTCTGAGAAAGCTTTGACGATCCAGAGACTAACAACTCTGTTGGAAGAACTGGAAAAGCAGATTAAAGAGGAAAGCAAAAAATATGGAACTGTCACAGCAGAAGAAATAGAGGAATTGCTGAATAACAGATATCATAAAAAAGAGACGCTGGAAACGGCACTGGCTCAGGCAGAGGAAGCATTAAAGACTTTAAATGTACAGTTTGAAGATCTGAGATCTGCCATAGAAACTTTGAAATCACAGATTGCCTCTACTATAGAAACTTCTGAAGCAGACATAGAGGCGAAGATCGCAGAGCTTACAGAGGAAAAGAAAGAATGGGACGAAAAACACTCCAGACAGTATGCAGACCTGGAAAATAACCGTTGTATTTACAACAATGTTCAGGCAAATCAGGAAAAAATGGCAGCTGCAGAGCAGGAATATGTGTGGATGCGGGCACTTTCTGATACAGCAGGGGGGACACTGAGTGGAAAGCGGAAGATCGAGCTGGAGACCTATGTGCAGATGGCTTATTTTGACCGGATCCTTCGCAGAGCCAATCTGCGGCTTATGACTATGAGCAGCGGTCAGTATGAGTTAAAACGGCAGGAAGATGGAGAAAGCAAAAAAGAAAAAGCAGGACTGGAATTAAATGTCATCGACCATTACAACGGAACAGAGCGCAGCGTAAAAACGCTTTCCGGCGGCGAATCCTTCCAGGCATCCCTTTCACTGGCGTTGGGACTTTCCGATGAGATCCAGGCTGGCGCAGGGGGTATCCGACTGGATACCATGTTTGTAGATGAAGGTTTTGGTTCTCTGGATGAAGACTCCTTAAACCAGGCAGTCCGTTCCTTAAATGACCTGGCAGAAGGCCAGCGGCTGGTAGGCATTATTTCCCATGTAGGCGAATTAAAAGACCGGATCGAACGCAAGATCATTGTCACCAAAAAGCGCAGCAGCGCAGGTGTAGGAAGTCAGGTACAGGTAATTGGAGAGTAAGGAAGTTCGGACCGGAATGGCTGGCATATACTGGAAAACCGACAGAAAATCTTAAACAAACTGCGGTTGCCCGTAAGTCCATGTTCTGGTAAAATGGGGAACAGATAAGGAACAGGAAAAATCCGGTTCCGGTGTATATGTTTTCCGAAGGAGAGATGATATATGAAATATAGAAGATTATTGCTTGGTGGTTTTCTGGCAATGGGATTGGCTGTAACAGCTGCTTCCGGCGCGCTGGCAGAGCAGATTGTTGCAGTAAACAGTCAGATTGAGTCTGTAGATGGCCAGGCAGCACAGGTGACAGGGGATACGACTGAAAATGCGGAAAGTTCTGCCACAAAACCAGATCCGGCATCTATCACACCAACAGCTACCGGCATCAGCATTTACATCAGCAAGCGCCAGAGCAAGCTGACTCTGATGCAGAATAAACAGGTCATCGGCACCTGGGATGCAAAGCTGGGACGGCAGTCTGCTACAGGGGATAAAGTGAAGGAGGGGGATGAAATCACTCCATCCGGCAGTTTCTATGTATGTACCAGAAATGACAAGAGCCAGTATTATCTGGCGCTGGGACTGTCCTATCCAAATATTGAAGACGCTGAAAGAGGTCTGTCCAGCGGTCTTATTACCCAGGAACAGTATCAGGCCATTGTAGATGCCAATAAAGCAGGCGTGACACCGCCATGGGATACTCCTTTAGGCGGAGCCATTGAGATCCATGGAAATCAGGGAGACCGTGGAACGGCTGGCTGCATTGCCATGACAAATGATGTAATGGATATTTTATGGAGTTACTGCGCAGTAGGTGTGCCGGTAACCATCGGACCGTAATGGATAGTGGTCAGATATATTGCCGTCAGCCTCATTCTGGCATGTCATGTGAAAGGAATCAAAAGAAACAATGGAACGTGAAATAGATTTAAAAGAAATATCCGATGGAAGGCGGTACAGCTCATCGGATATGGTCAAGGCAGACTGTGGGGACTGCAAAGGCTGCTTTGCCTGCTGTCAGGGAATGGGATCCTCTATTTTACTGGATCCCTATGACATTTACCGGCTGACTCAGGGAACAGGAATGGCTTTTGAAGACCTGTTAAAGGGCCGGATCGAATTAAATATGTCAGACGGCCTGATCCTTCCAAATCTGAAAATGGCGGGAGAAAGAGAAGTCTGTTCCTTTTTAAATGAAGAAGGAAGGTGCTCTGTCCATCCATTCCGTCCGGGATTTTGCCGTCTGTTCCCATTGGGAAGACTGTATGAAAATGGTTCTTTCCAGTATTTTTTACAGATCCATGAATGTAAGAAAGAAAATCGGACAAAAGTTAAAGTGCGTAAATGGATCGATATCCCGGATTTTGGAAAATATGAGAAATTCATTTCTGACTGGCATTATTTTGCAAAAGAAATGGGACAGAAGATAAAATCTCTTGGAAGTGAAGGACAGGAAAGGTCAAAGGCATTGTGCCTGTATGTCCTTAAAAAGTTCTATATGGAGCCATTTGATCCAGCTAGAGATTTTTATGAACAGTTCAACAAACGACTGGAGGAAGCAAAACATGCAGCAGCTGCCTAAGGAATTTATAGGAAGAATGGTCCGTACCGTTCTGTTTATCGGTCTGGTGGCTGCCTGTTGCGCGGGAGTAGCTACATTTGGAATGTTTGTGGCATCCAAATTCAATCTCACCACATCCAGAAACCAGATCCCTCTTACTTCTGTTAAGATCGAAGGAGAAAAGGTACTGATCCCTGAAAATGGAAAAACCACCAGGGAAGCTGGCTGGACTTTGCGGAATAACCGAGGTCTGTATATTCTGACGCTGGATGAGTTAGAAGCTGGAAGTAAAGATACTTTAGATCCTGTGATCCAGGTGGAAGGAGACCTGATCATCCAGTTGAAAAAAGATACAGTAAGCCACCTGGAAAGCCAGGGGCCTGTGATCAAAAAAGGCACAGGTACGCTGACCATCCGTGGAGAAGGAAGCTTGGAACTGGAATCTGCAAATGCAGAGGCAATCTGCAGTGACTGGAACGGAGAAGAACTGGATGCAGATCATCCATCTGCTGTCCGTCTGGAAGCTGGAGATCTGAACTTTACAGGAGCGGATTTTGGCATTGTGGATGAGACGGTAGAATTGGCCGGTGCCCAGGGAACCATCGAAGCTGTCTCTACATCCGGAGCTGCTGTTAAAACAGCTCATATTAAAAGAGAAGGTAGCAACAGCGACAAGCTGGAATTAGTGGGAGATACAGCTTTTGCTGTGCCTGAGTCATAAAATGGGAAGCCGCCTGTGTAAAGATGGGCGCCGGATATTAAATATCATCCAGAGTGGCGAATTGATACCCTATTTCTTCCCACTTCGTAAGAAGTTCATCCAAAATGGCACCATTAGTGTCTGAAGTACTGTGAAGTAAAACAATGGCCCCGGGATGGATACGGTCTAATAACTTTTTGAATGCCTCTTCTTTTGAGGGCTGCTTATCCTGATACCAGTCCACATAAGCAAGACTCCAGAAAAAGGTTTTGTATCCCATTTCCTGGGCCATTTTCAGGTTATTTTCACTGTATTTTCCCTGAGGTGGCCGGTAGTATTTTTTCATGGTCTGGCCTGTGACCTGTGTATACAAAGCTTCCAGATCCTTTAATTCTTTTTCAAAACTCTCTTTGTCAGAGATCTTTGACATATCCGGGTGGTGGTATGTATGATTGCCAACAATATGTCCTTCATCAACCATTCGTTTTACCAGTTCCGGGCTTGTTTCCAGATAATTTCCCACTACAAAAAAGGCGGCATGAACACCATGTTTCTTTAAAGCGTCTAATATTTTTCCTGTATTTCCGTTTTCATAACCGGCGTCAAAGGTGAGATAGATCACTTTTTCAGAAGGATCTCCCATATAGCAGGCATTAAATTGTTTTAAATAATCATTTGTTGTATTTCCAACGGGAGTTTGCCCGGGATTTGGGAAACTTAAGCCCCAGTTGCCGTCGGCAGAGGCAGAATAAATGGGGATGCCATTTTCTGTTAAAGCCACTGGCTTTTGGGGAGGTTCAGGCATTGTGTTTTGAGAAGACGCATCAGAAGAAAGAACCCGGTTTGTAGCCTGACCGGCCAGACTTCCCGCCAGATAGGCAAAGACAAAGATCAGAAGCAGGTGGAACCATTTTTTAATAAAAGCACCCATAAAGAAACTCCAGACATAGGGGATTGGTGTATGTATATTCCAAAGCAGCCCATGATATGTTATACTGCTATACAGAAAGTAAAGCTAAAATATTTAGATCAACAGAGCAAGGAGGCTAATTTCTATGGAATTTAATCAGACCGTTATGACGCGCAGAAGTTTAAGAGCTTATGAAGAAGGAAAGACAGTAGAAAAGGCACAGATCGAAGAAATGATCCATTTTGCCCAACTGGCTCCATCCTGGAAAAATTCCCAGACTGGCAGATATTATGTGGTAATGTCACCGGAAATGCTGGAAAAAGTAAGAAAAGACTGCCTTCCGGAATTTAACCAGAAGAACAGTGCCAATGCAGCGGCCATTATTGTTACTGCTTTTGTAAAAACACGTTCCGGTTTTTCAAGAGAAGGTGTAGCTGAAAATGAAGTGGGCGAAGGCTGGGGCTGCTATGACCTGGGACTTCAGAACGAAAATCTGGTATTAAAGGCAAAAGATATGGGCTTAGATACTCTGATCATGGGAATCCGTGACAGCGAAAAGCTTCGTGAGTATCTGGATATCCCGGCATCCCAGGAAGTTGTCTCCGTGATCGCAGTAGGATACGGCGCCATCAAGCCTGAAATGCCGGTAAGAAAAAATGTGGAAGATATTGCCAGATTTTTCTAAGATCAAAATTGGCGCTGCTCCCACATTGTTTCAATGAAAGTTATAGTAATTTTTTCATCTCTATATACGGCAGGACGTTAAAGCCATTTTTTTCATAGACTTTAACAGCTCTGCCGTTTTCTTCTTCTGCCTCCAGACGCAGGACTGCTTCAGGATACTTTTTTTCGATAAATTCTAAAAATAAGCTTCCAATGCCTGTTCCCCGGAAATCCTCTTTGATATAAAGGTCTTCTACCCAGATACATGGTCTGCCAAATTCTGTAGAAAAGCTTTTTGCAGCCATGGCATATCCCTGGATCAGGCCGTTTTCCTCGAATATATAGCCTTCCAGATAGGGATTTTCATTGTTTACGCAGGCTTCAAAATCATTGGTAAAAATGGCTGCAGAGCCATTGCTTAAAACTGCGGGGGAAGCGTAGAAAACTTCCATCATTGCAAGAACAGCCGCTTTATCACCTGGCTGCATAGGTCTTATAGTTGTCATTTTCAAATCCTCTTTCCATCTTTGATCACACATTTTAATTCCAGATCCGGACCAAGAAGTACCACATTGGCTTTTTTGCCTTTTTCAAGGGAGCCATATTCATCATCGATCTTTAAACTTCTGGCCGGATTAATGGTAGCGCAGGCAACCGCAGTTTCTAAAGGCAGCCCCATTTCTTTTACTACGGTACGCATACAGTCAGCCAGGTTGGTAGCGGAACCGGCAATGGCTCCGTCAGAAATTAAAGTTGCCTTTTTGCCTACTACTTTTACATCCAGACCGCCTAAGGTATACTGTCCGTCCGGCATACCGGTAGCCCGCATACTGTCGCTGATCAGGATCATACGGTCAGCGCCCATCATCTGGAAAGTGGCGCGGATGGTGGACGGATGGATGTGAATGCTGTCGCAGATGATCTCTGCCATTACATGTTTGCTGTCAAATACAGCGCCAACGACGCCGGGAGCCCGGTGGAGCAGTTCCGGCATGGCGTTGTATAAATGGACTGCGTGGTCAGCGCCTGCGTGAAAGGCCGCCATAGCTATATCATAATCGGCATTTGTGTGCGCCAGGGAGACACTGACTTTGTCCTTTACCTGGCGGATAAAGTCCAGGGAGTTTTCACTTTCCTCCGGGGCAATGCCGATAAATTTCACAAGACCTTCCGATGCTTCTAAAAAGCGTTCGCAAAGCTTTACATCGCAGGGAAGGATATTTCTGGCGTCCTGGGCACCTTTTTTTACAGGACTGATAAAAGGCCCTTCCATGTTGATGCCTACCAGGTCCGCTTTCCTGTGATCGAGAGTTTCTTTTTTATATTCTGCAGCTGTTTTTAAGATGTCTTCCAGTTCTGAGGCAGGAAGTGTCATGGTAGCCGGAGCAATGGCAGTTACTCCAACAGAAGCCTCATATTCAGCAATCCGTCCCAGTGCTTCCTTGGAATTATCGCAGAAATCATCCCCCTTGCATCCGTGGAAATGCAGGTCGATCAGTCCTGGAATGGCATAAGCGCCTTCTCCGTCGAGAACTTTCTTTCCGGTAAGATCCGGTTTATATTCATTTGTATAAACGGTCTCGATGCGGTCATGATCCAGGATCAGGCCGCCTTTTACAAATTTCTGATCTGGTGTATAAACTTTCACATTATCAATGATCATATTGCAATCCCTCCTGTTTTTAAATATGTTCCCTCGGAGTCTTTCCTGCACCTGCTTTTGCGGCTGATTTTCCGTCAGTCGCACCCGAATTTCATCAACGTACGCACTGCGTACGCCTCAGAAATTTGGGTACAACTGACAAAAAATCTTCTCGCAAAATCGGGCACAGAAAGATTCCGAGAGAAC
>CAVDQU010000014.1:0-31078 GCA_963611035.1 Agathobaculum sp. | reverse complement strand
CCGTCATTGGTACTGGATCCGCCCAGTCCTACGATGATCTTTTCTACGCCGCTTTCAGCTGCAGCTAAGATCAGCTGTCCAACACCATATGTAGTGGTCTTTCTCGGGTCCTTGCGGTCTTCTACTAATGGAAGTCCTGCGCAGGAAGCCATTTCGATGACTGCTGTCTTGCCTTCGTTGATCAGGCCGTAGTAGGAATCCATATCCTCAAAATATGGGTTTTTAACCTTTACAGTTACCTTGCTGCCGCCAAGGGCTGTGATAAATGCGTCTACAGAGCCTTCGCCGCCGTCTGCTACAGGAACGCAAGCAGTTTCAGCTCCAGGAAAATGTTTTTCTACTTTTTCCTTTGCGATCTCGCAGATTTGCTCAGAACTTAAGGTTCCCTTAAAGGAATCAGGAATGAGAACAAATTTCATGTCTTTCTATCTCCTTTTTCTTTGTTTCAACTGTACGCTTTATTATTCTCTAACAATAACAGATACGCCATCCGGGATAACAGTTACCTTGTAGTCATCCTTCTTAACGATTGCTTTTGCCTTCTCCATAGCTTCTTCCATGCTGTGTGCCGGGATCATATGCAGCTCTTCTACTAACTGGTCATCGCAGGAAGATACGAATACTACAGTTGCCTTTAACAGCAGTCTTGCGAAGATCTGGGACTGCCACTGGTCGATAATGGTCTCTTCCGGCTTTCTGTCAAGGAAGGTCTTCATCATACGGTTCAGATCCTTCTCATCACGGAATGTCTCATGGAAGTACTTGCCGCCATGTCCGTCAGCTGCCTTGGAAAGCATGATGATAACGCCGCCTTCTTTTACAGTTGCCTCTGCTGCGGTCATACCCTTTACAGACTGGTAAATGTTCTGATCCAGAGGATATCCGCCGTTGGTGGAGATAACGATATCTGCAGGAATTGCGTCAACCTGGCACTTGGAAGCTAAGAATTCACGTCCAACTCTGTGAGCCAGATCACAGTCACCAGCTACTGCGAAAATAGGATCATGTGCTGCGTCAATAACTACGTTTACGATGAAATCCAGTCTTGCTGCTCTTGCTGCATACAGCATATCATTGTGGATCGGGTTTCCTTCAATGACACCGGTACGTGCATGAGGATCATTGATAAATCCGGAGTTGTGGTTGTACATAACAGTCTCACGGCTTGCAACGCCTGGAAGAACGCTCTTTCTGCCGCCGGAGAAGCCTGCGAAGAAGTGTGGCTCGATAAAGCCTTCTGCTACTAACAGATCTGCTTCTGCTGCCAGACGGTTGATGATCAGATTGCCGCCGGAAGGAAGTTTGCCAAGGTATACCAGGTTGTCCTTGTCATCGCAGTCATGAACTACGATCTTCTCATTTGCCATGATCTCTGGACCAAATTTTGCTGCCAGCTCTCCTTTGGTAGTGGTTCTGTGAAGACCGGTAGAAATAAGAATGGTAATGTCTGCATCAGGATTGCCCTTGCGGATCTCAGCTAAGATCAAAGGCATCATAATATGGCTTGGAACAGGTCTTGTATGGTCAGAAGAGATAACAACGATCTTTTTCTTTCCAGCTGCCATATCGCACAGTCTTGGAGTTCCGATGGGATGCTCCAAAGCGTCCTGGACCAGTTCTGCACCGCTCTTTGGTGCCTTGTAGCTGTGAAGCTCAGATAACAGCACTCCTGCGAAATGCTCATCTTCGATCTTTGCTGTTAATTTTTCTTTTCCATAAGGTAATAAAAATTCTTTCATTTCTTCTCCTTCTATTTTTGAATATTCCCCCCGGGATCGTCCCTACACCACTTTGATCTTTCGCAGTGCAAATACCGCCGCATCATCGGCTCCGGAGGAAAACTCCGCTCGCTTCGGTCATAGCAGGAAGTTTTCTGGCTGTCCATTTTTGAAACACCCTTATGATGAATCCTATGTATTTTTAATTTATCACTGATTCGTTTTATATTCTACATGTTTTTTCCTTTCTATTTCAATGAATTTGTAGTATAATATGTTTAATTTTGCAACATTTATAGATATGAGGTGACTTTCATGATTAAAAAAATCCGTATACTGGGAATTGCTCCCTATAAGGGCCTTGTAACTCTTATGAAACAGTGCGCCCTGCAGTACCCTGAGATCGAGCTGACCGCCTATGCAGGCAGCATGGAACAGGGACTTGCCATTGCAAAACGCTATGGCGAACATTATGACATTATCATTTCCCGTGCGAATACTGCCGACATGATCTCCCGGTCTGTCCATGTGCCGGTCATCGATATTGGTATCGGTTATTATGACGTACTGCGCTGTATTAAAATGGCCCAGAATACAGGGACAAAATTTGCCCTTTTAGGCTTCCAGTCCTTAACTGTCATCGCAAAAAACCTTTGCGACCTGTTACAGATCCATGTGGATATTTTCTCTTTCTCCGTGGATAACTGGAAAGATTCCAGCAACCTTCTGGACAAGATGAAAAAACAGGGCTATAAAACCGTGGTCTGCGATATGATCCCTTATGACCATGCGAAAATGATCGGACTGACGCCTATCCTTCTTACTTCCAGTTCTGAAAGCGTAAAACAGGCCATGGAAAATGCCATTGGCACCTGGCAGCAGTACCAGAAGCTGTGCAATTCCAATGCCATGATGCAATCTCTGATCCGCAGCAGTTCCAACCAGTATCTGATCCTGGACCTGGGGGGCCACTGCCATTACTCCACAGTGGATGACGAAAAAGAAGAGGAATTTATCCAGTGCCTGCAAAAGGAGCTGGGAAAATGCCGCACCACTTCCAGGCGTTCTTTCTTTATCACACTGGGAAACCAGCTGTATTCCGTGCGCTCCAGCCTGGCTGAGGAAGGGGATTTTCCCTATGTGATCTTCCGCATCATGCTTTCCAAGATCCCTTTAAGCCATTCCAAATACGGCATTACCATTATGGATAAAGAGCAGGCAATGCAGCAGTACGTCCAGAGCTTTTACAGCAATACGGAGCTGTCCCGCCACGCCGCCGCTTCCATGGACCAGTCCAATGCCGCCTCTGCCCCTCTTATGATCACCGGGGAGATCGGTACGGGAAAGGACCGTGTGGCCTATCTCCACTATGCAAAAAGCCAGTTTAATGACAATCCCCTGTACGTAGTCAACTGTGCCATGTTAAATGATAAGACCTGGAATTTTCTCATCAACCATTACAACTCTCCTTTTACAGATAATGGAAATACCATTTATATTTCCAATCTGGGGGTTTTGTCCCACCAGCGGCAGAAACAGCTGCTGTCCATTATCCTGGATACCAACCTACATATCCGGAACCGGCTGATCTTCTCCTGCACCCAGGGAAAAGACGGCCATATGCCCCATGCAGCCCTGGAATACACCAATATGCTGGGCTGTGTGCCCCTTCCTATCAAGCCTCTCAGGGAGCAGAAAAATGATATCGTGCCCTCCGCCGCTCTCTATATCGATACCTTAAACCAGGATCTTGGACGCCAGGTAGTAGGGCTGGAAGACGGAGCCGCAAAACTGCTTACAGATTACGACTATCCATGCAACCGCACCCAGTTTAAGCGCATATTAAAAAAAGCAGTACTGGAAACCAGCACTGCTTATATATCCCGTGATACCATTGAAAAAATATTAAAAGAAGAAGCTTCTTTCTTCCCGGATGACCATTCTTCCCACGCTGCCGCGCCATCCGGGAATATCCCGAAAAAAGAGACCTTCTCCCTGAACTTAGAACAGTCCCTTGACCGCATCAATCAGGACATTGTGAAACATGTATTAAATGAATGCGGCGGGAACCAGACCGCTGCCGCAAAGAAGCTGGGGATCAGCCGTACAACGCTGTGGCGCTATATCAACCGGTGATCTCATTTTTCTTCTTCAAACCTTTGGTATTTTTCTCCACCAGTCTGCGGGCTACCATGATCTGGTGTCCGCAGCCGGTGCATTTTAAGCGGAAATCCGCTCCTACTCTTAATATCTCCCATTCACTGCTTCCGCATGGATGGGGCTTTTTTAATTTTACGATATCTCCTACTTCGTAGTTTAAACGCTCTTCTGGCATGTTTTATTTCTCCTTCAATCTCCCGTATGCTCCTGGTTTTCTTACAGGTCAGTTATGGATCCCCACAACGGTTCCCAGCACCTTTCCAATGCTGTCAGAGATCACCAGATCTGCCTGGGAATCTCTGGATGTTACACTTTTATTGATCAGCACCAGTTTATTGCCTCTGTAGTAGTCGATGAGACCTGCTGCCGGATAAACTACAAGGGAGGTTCCGCCTATGATCAGCATGTCCGCATTGCGGATATAGTCAATGGACTTCTGGATGATGCGGTCGTTAAGACCTTCTTCATAAAGGACCACATCCGGTTTAATACGGCCACCACAGCTGCAGGTGGGAACGCCTTCGCTGTTTCTCACATAGTCCAGATCATAAAACTGGCCGCAGCGGGTGCAGTAATTTCTGTGTACAGAACCGTGAAGCTCTAATACTTCTTTGCTTCCTGCCAGCTGGTGAAGGCCGTCAATGTTCTGGGTGATCACAGCTTTTAATTTTCCAGTTTCTTCCAGTTTTGCAAGGGCTTTATGGGCGGCATTTGGCTTTGCCTCTGGAAACAGCATACGGTCTTTATAGAAGCGGTAAAATTCTTCCGGATTCTGTATGTAAAAACTGTGGCTGATGATCCGCTCCGGCGGGTATTTATATTTCTGGTTATACAGTCCGTCTACACTGCGAAAATCCGGTATGCCGCTTTCCGTGGAAACACCGGCTCCGCCAAAGAATACGATGTTGTCGCTTTCATTGATCCAGTCTTTTAACTGCTGCCATTTTTCATCCATATGCGGTTCCTCCTATACAACTTCATCCAAAAATACGCCTTGCAATGTCCGCACATACTCCGTCCAGAATGGCGGAGCAACACTTAATACCTCTTCCAACGGCTTGTACCCAAAGATCCACTGGGCAAGCTCATCAATGTTGATCTCCAGCACTTCACTGGAGGACGGGATTGCCTGTTCACTGGCTTCTGTTTCTGTCTGAACTGCCAGTCCATTCATCCGCTCCAAAGTGCTTCCATTTTTTCCCAGTTTCCACAGCCAGCGGCCACCATTTTCCTGGATAATAGGATCTTTTATAGATATCACCGCCTGGAACCTGTCTTCTGGGGCGTCTTCGTTTAAGCTGATAACTTCCAACAGTGCCTGTACATCTGTGATCCGGGCCATGATCGCCGGGTGTGTATCAGCTGGTTTTGTAACAGAAAGGCTGTAATAGAACCTTTCTTCTCTCTTTCCAAGTCCCCACCAGGCTTCCAAAGCATGGAGTTTTCCGTCTTTTTCATACCAGCCGGTCACTTCTCCTGCTTCGCTTTCCAGCTCTTTTTTAAGAAGCTCCATATAGGCCTTATCTCTCACTGCATAGACTTCATAGCGCTTCTCAAGCCAGTGATCCAGCCAGTCAGCCATAACTTCTGCCTGGTCTGCCAGATCCACAGGTCTCTTTTCCAGGTTCTTTTCTGGTTCATCCTCCGGTTTCCACACTGGCTGGTCGTAGATAAAGGCAAACTGGAATGGGCGGTAGATCGTCTCTGCTGCAGGCATCAGGAAGCAGAAAGGCTTTTTCTCCTGATGTAAGTCCCTAAGCACCTTATAAAGCACTTGGCGCATATAGCCTTTGTGGCGCTGGTCGGTTGCTGTTGCCACACCTACGATATAGGGCAGTTCCCATTTTTTCCCATTTACAGAAATAGTATAGGGATTTAAATGGGCCATGGTGAGAAGTCTGCCATCTTCTTCTATGGCAAGTACCTTACTGCCTGGAAGTTTTTCAGAAAAATAATAGTCTGCAAAGCTTTTAGAATCTTCTGGAAATGCTTCTTCCCATAAGGGTCTGCATTTTCCATATTCACTTTTCTCTAAATATCGTACCATATCCGCCTCTTTCTGCCCAGTATCACAGCCTTACTTCATGGAATATTTCATTCATTTTCACAGCTTTAATATTTCTTTTTAACTGAGTATTTTCTTGCAAAATCTACGGGATAATAGCTCATCTTCGCCTTACGCAGTCCCGGCATACCTACGTCATCTTCTCTGTTTACCAGGGCTACATCTGGAAATTCGTGAACTAAGAACTGCTGGTTGATGAACTGATACAGGCCATTAATCTGTGGATCTGCCTTTTCAATATGGATCACTGCCATATTTTCCCGCTCATTTAAACTTCCCACTGTAAAAGCCTTTAATTCCCCGTCAATGTAAACGCCTGCCATTGGAACATTGAAAGCAGAGCAGTTCTTTAAAATATCATGGATACCTGCTACTTCGTAATCCAGAGAGACCTCATTTTCATAGGACTCTACCTTCTGCTGTCTCCATTTTTCCATAAATTGCCATACTTCCTGACGGTCGGAACAGCAGATCCTGCGGTATTCATATCTGCCTTCGTAGGTCTTTAAGAAGCCGTTTAAGCGATTTTTCTTCTTGTGAAGCTTCTTTCCAGCCAGTGTACGCATGGCATTTCCGTCATAGAGATAGTCTTTTAAATCATCTAATTCTGTTACTTCAAACTTTTCCGAATCCAGGTTCAGATATTCTACGGCTTCTGCGTCAGCCAGAGAAATATAGAAAGGTTTATGGAGTACATTGTCAAAATAGTCTACCATTTGATAGAAGAAATGTGGAAGATCTTCCTCTTTGCAAAGGGGCATGGCGCTTGAAAGGATGCCATCCTTTTCCATAAGCCATAAAACTGCTTTGTCTTCGCTGACTGCACATTCTACCTTGTAGTAATCTTTCCATAAAAAAGAGTCCAGGAATACGCTGTCACAGGTCCTGTTGGGCCTGAGACCATAAAAAGGGCGCAGCCTGGACATATCTTCAGCCTCTACAGGCCTAAAATTCAAATCCATTTCGTACCTCATTTCTTTTTTCGTTCGCCATACACTCACGGACACGCGCTGACGCGCTCCACTGTCTGCTCACGCAGACGGTCCGTTCGTTGCTTCGCGCAGAAAAACAAATGCCGCTTTCGCGGCGCTTGTTTTTCTTAGCGCTTTGCATATTATATCACAAACCTATTGTCCATTACATTACTTTTTTTCTCCATAGCACAGGCGCGCCGCTTACATCCCCACTTCTTTCACCAGCAGCAGTCTCTGGCCCGCCTTGATCTGCTCTCCGGGAAGATCGTTTGTGGTGATGATATTTCCCATGGTGGTGTGGAACTTTTTCGCAATATCCCACAGGGAATCTCCTTCCTGGACAATGTATCCGGCTATGCCTGGAAGCGCCTGCAATGCCTTCAGATCCAGGGGTTCTTCTTTTACTCCTGTGATCACGGTTTCCGTTACCGGTTCTAATACCATAAAGTCCAACGCTGCCGTGGCTTTGATCTCTACCGTATCATTGCCGGTCATAAGAGCGCTTAACTGCTCTAAGCCTGTATCCAGCTGATAGATACTGTTTTTTGTAATGCCTGCCGCCTGGGCACTGCATTTAAAGAGTATCTGTCGGGAAATGGAACGGACGGGAGTTCTGTCATCGCTGGTAAGATACAGGATCGTTACATCTAAAATGCCTTCGATCATCAGACTGTTTTCCTGTGGTTCTACCTCATCTAACTGAATGCTTCCCTGTGTATGGCAGATCTGCAGAATGCGTTCTGACTGCCCCAGGTGTATTTTCTCCCCGATCCGGGGTTTGCATACATTCTTTGCGATCAGGCGGTCATATTGTATGGTCTCTGTTTCTGGCGTCAGTTTACTGCTGTTAGAATACATATCCTGTATCAGTGTTTCCTCTTTTTCTTCATATAACCGGATATCCAGTTCCAGCACCACGTCTGTATCCAGTTCCCGCATCTGGCCCTCTGCGTCTGGTTTTGCTTCCACTTCCCCATGGGCCAGCCGTACCGATACCATAGGGATCTGACCTTCGTGGGCCTGAGAAATCTCAATATCACCGGAAAATGGCAGCACTTCTTCCATCCACTGCACCGGCATGTTTTCTTCCTCTGTCTCATAGATAACAAACACATTTAACTGCCCTTCCAGATACAGCCGGCCTTCTAAAGGTTTCACTGTCTGGTTCCCAATATGTAATTCTTTCCACAAAAGCCTTGCAATATCCGGTCTGCCTCCTGTAACAGCCGTATTTTCCCGTATACGGTAGGTATCTTTCCTGTGTAATGCCATTGTCACAGGTGAAATGATCCCTGCCTTTACTTCTGGTGCATCTTCCCCTTCTTTTTCCGGTGTCAGGCCCCCTGCTGTCCCAGACATTTTCACATCAGATGCCACATAGGCATTTTCTGTTCCTTCTGCCCGTATTTTCACTGTGATCACCGCCTGGACTCCCAGCTTCCTGGAATTGATCATTTCCGTCTTCATATCTTCCAGGATCCAGCTGGCCGATACATCGTCCCCCTCCTTAAGTCCCGGCACATTGACCGTTTCCTCAAAAGGAATGTTGCCTCCAAGCGTTTCCAGACCACCATTTTCCTTCCTGTAAAGAACTGCAAATTCCATTTTTCCTTTTACAGTCATTTTTTCATCCTGGATCTTTCCATTTTCCCCAAGGATCCTTGCAGTATCTAAAACCACCTGTTCCATATCCTCTAATGTGTCCGGAACGATAAAGTCTTCATCCAGTGTGATCTGGGTCACTGCATTTCCTTTCCACTGGTTCATATGTATCTGTTTCTTTATTAATTCCATAAAAAACACCTGCCGTTCTCATAGTCTTTTACGAAAGTCTATGCGGACAACAGGTATTTTATACTTGAGCATGCTCGCGCGTTTTTACTGCTTCTCTAATTTTTCTTTTAACTGACGGATCTCTTCTTCCATCTGGGACATGCGTTCTTTCATCTGCTCATATTCTTCCAGAGTCATGGTCTCTTTCTGCCTTGGAATGGTAACTCCGTCTTTCTTTACCGGTCTTGCAGGAATACCAACAGCCGTTACATTGTCTTCCAGTGGCTTTAAAAGCACTGCGTTGGCAGCAATAGAGCAGTTATCACCTACCTCAAAGGCACCTAATATTTTAGCTCCGGCTCCAACCATAACATTGTTTCCAAGAGTTGGATGACGTTTGCCCTTCTGGGTACCTACACCGCCCAGAGTGACACCCTGGTAAATGGTACAGTTATCGCCTACCACCGCTGTTTCACCGATGACCACACCAGAACCATGGTCAATGAGAATGCCGTGACCTAACTGAGCTCCCGGGTGGATCTCAATAAGAGTAAAGAACCGGGCGATCTGTGAGATCAGTCTGGCGATGAAAAACATCTTATGCTTATAAAACCAGTGTGCAAACCGATGCCAGATCAGCGCATGGATGCCCTGATACAAAAGTAAAACTTCCAGTGCGCTTCGTGCTGCCGGATCCCGCTCCTGTACCGCCTTGATGTCCAGCCAAATGTCTTTGAGTATCATAATACTGCTCCCTTCTGAAAAACGATTAAGACCTAGTATAGCATACGCGCAATTTTCAGAAAAGAGTGCTCACACCATTTTTCCTGCATTTTTATCGGAACACAACCGGCAGATCCAGAAGTTCCGTTTTCACCACAATATAGGGACTGGAGCTTTCCACGCCTTTTTCTTCTCCTGTTTCCGGCCCCTTTAGTTCTGTATCAATAACAATGGAATTTCCCGTCAGATACAGTTCATTGACGCTGATGCTGTAGCCGCCGCCTTCCTGAGGCCCATATCCAACAGCTATGTACAGATTTTCATCTGTGGAATAAGTCATTTTAAAAGGAGCTGATGTTTTCTGGGCGAGCAGCGTCTGCAGCTCCTGGGGCAGTTCGTTGTCTGGAACCGGCGTGATCTGCAGATCCCGTACTTTTTCTTCTTTTTTGTCCAGAATGCTGCAGCCGGATAAAAGCAGGCAGACCGCCATTATCCCGGTGCAGACTGTACATAACAGACGTTTCACATTTTTCACAAAAAAATCTCCTGAATATACTGTTACAACAATATATCCAAGAGATATTATTTCTATGTTTGTCTGTTGAATGTTTATTAGCAGATCTTTCTGATCCAGCCTTCTGGAGCTTCGATACGGCCCATCTGGATACCGGTTAAAGTATCATACAGCTTCTTGATCACTGGTCCCATTTCGTCCATGCCGCTTGGGAAGCAGATCTCTTTGCCGTGGTCTACAACCTTTCCAACTGGGGAGATAACTGCTGCAGTACCGCAAAGTCCGCACTCAGCGAAGTCACCTAACTCAGACAGCTTAACAGGTCTCTGGGTAACCTTTAATCCAAGATAATGCTCTGCAACGTATACCAGAGAACGTCTTGTAATAGAAGGAAGGATAGAATCAGACTTAGGAGTAACAATTTCGCCGTCCTTGGTTACAAACAGGAAGTTTGCACCACCGGTCTCTTCTACATAAGTTCTGGTTGCCGGATCCAGGAACATGTTCTCATCAAATCCATTTGCATGTGCTACTTCATGTGCATGAAGGCTCATTGCATAGTTCAGACCAGCCTTTACATGACCGGTTCCGTGAGGTGCTGCACGGTCGAAGTCGCTGACGCAGATAGTGATTGGCTTAGCGCCGCCCTTGAAGTATGGTCCAACCGGTGTTACGAACATTCTGAACTGATATTCATTGGATGGCTTAACACCGATAACAGGACCTGAAGCAAACATATATGGACGGATGTATAAGGTTGCGCCGCTTCCGTAAGGCGGAACCCATGCTGCATTTGCCTTAACGACCTGATCTAATGCATCTAAGAATCTCTCTTTCGGGAATACCGGCATTTCCAGTCTGGATGCAGAATCCATCATACGCTCTGCGTTCATATCAGGACGGAAAGTAACGATGCTGCCGTCTTCTGTTGTATAAGCCTTTAAGCCCTCGAAACATTCCTGGCAGTACTGTAAGATACCGGCACACTCATTAATCGTAACGTTAGAATCAGCGGTCAGAGTTCCCTCATCCCATGCTCCGTCTTTATAGTTTGATACATAACGCATATCAGTTGGCACATATGCAAAACCGATATTTGCCCAGTCAAGATTTTTCTTTTCCATGATCTTGTATCCTCCGTTTCTTCTTCTATTCTTCCTACTGCTTCGGTAATTGATTTCTGCTTATCGCAGCCTGCCAAAGCAACCGTGCTAATTTAATGACCATTATAGTCTTATTATTTTTGAAAATCAATGAAAATCTATTTCATCAGATATACAATTCATGCATATCTGATATAACCGCAAGATTTAACGGTTACTTCTGCTATGCCCTCTGGTTATTTTCCTGCGCCTTCTCCTGCAAAATATTCTTTTGTCAGCTTCACAACAGTTCCGGAAAGCAGAAACAGTGCGATCAGGTTAGGGATCGCCATAAGGCCGTTAAAGGTTTCTGCAATATTCCACATCAGACCCAGGTCTGCGGTAGCACCTAAAATGGCCACCAGCGAATAAGCTACCATAAACGGCTTAATAACTTTTTCAGAGAATAAAAATTCAATACATCTTGCGCCGTAAAGTCCCCAGCCAAGAATAGTTGAAAAAGCAAAACAGCACATGGCAACTGCTGTAAAAACAGATACCCAGCTTCCGTATACGCTGATAAAACCCTGAATGGTCAGCTCCGCGCCCGCTGCCTGTCCATAACCTACAGGAACCTGACTGCAAAGGATGACAAGTGCAGTTAAAGTACAGATGACAATGGTATCGGTAAACACTTCAAAAATACCGAACATGCCCTGTTTTACCGGCTTTCTGGTATCTGCGCAGGCATGAGCGATGGAACCTGTACCAAGACCTGCTTCATTAGAGAAGATGCCTCTGGAAACGCCCTTTTTCATACTCATAAACAGGCTTCCCACGGCTCCTCCTGTTACTGCCGCAGGTTTAAAGGCGCCTTCAAAAATCTCTTTCAGCACCAAAGGAAGTGCCTGGATCTTAAACAGGATAACTCCCATTGACAATACAATATAAAAGAGTGCCATAAACGGAACCAGCTTCTCTGTTACCTGTCCGATCCGTTTCACACCGCCTAGAAGGATCAGTGCTACTAAGGCAGCGATCAGAATGCCCTGGATCAGGTTTGAAGTTTTTACCGCTCCCTGCGAGATCAGCCCATAGTTTAAAAGAGCTGTATTTACAGCTGTTGTAATGGTATTGACCTGGGTGGCATTTCCTGTACCAAATACAGTAAGCACACCGAAAGCGGAAAACAGAACCGCTAAAAACTGCCAGTTCTTTCCAAGTCCATTTTTAATATAGTACATAGGGCCGCCTACCAGATCCCCTTCTTTGTTGGTCTCACGGTAGTAAACAGCCAGCGTTACCTCTGCAAACTTGGTACACATACCAAGGGCTGCCGAAACCCACATCCAGAATACCGCTCCCGGTCCGCCAATGGCAATGGCTCCGGCTACACCGGCAATATTTCCCGTTCCCACAGTGGCCGCCAGGGCCGTACACACTGCCTGGAACGGAGTCAAGGCACCATCAGAAGCATTCCTCTTGCGGAACATTCTTCCGATGGTGGTCTGGATCGCATATGGGAACTTACAGATCTGCAGAAAACCGGTGCGACAGCTTAAATAAAAGCCTACACCGATAATGCAGACCATTGCAGGAACGCCCCAGATAAAGTCATTTACAACCTGGTTGATAGATTCAATGGTACTGAGCATGGGTAAATCCTCATCTTTCTAAGATCAAAAATGATCAAAACTTAATTTCTTTTCCTTCCAGACGCCACTGTCTAAATTCTGCAGATGCAGAAAGAAGAAGGTCGGAGGAAGAATTTAATGCTGTTTCCACAGAGTCCTGGATCACGCCGATAATAAAGCCGATGCCTACGATCTGCATGGCAATGTCATTGGAAATGCCGAAAAGTGAGCATGCCATTGGAATCAGAAGCAGGGAACCTCCGGCTACACCGGATGCGCCGCAGGCAGATAAAGTTGCCAGGATACTTAAAATAATGGCACTTGGGATATCTACTGCAATACCTAAGGTATGAGCAGCAGCCAGTGTCATAACTGTAATGGTGATGGCCGCACCGTCCATATTAATAGTTGCTCCCAGTGGAATGGTAACAGAATATGTATCCTTATCCAGTCCCATTTCTGCGCAGGCTTCCATATTAATAGGAATGTTTGCAGCAGAACTGCGGGTAAAGAAAGCAGTAATGGCACTCTTCTTTAAGCACTTAAAGATCAGCGGATATGGGTTCTTACGGATGCACCAGAATACTAAGATCGGATTGGTGACAAAGTAGATAAACAGCATAGAGCCTAAAAGCACGGCTAATAGTTTACCATATTCTGTGAAAGTTGAAAGCCCATTTACAGAAACTGTATTGTATACAAGACCCATGATACCAAATGGAGCGCACTGGATGATCCAGGTAACGGTCTTGGAAAGGGCTGCGGAAATATCATTTAAAGACTGCTTTGTGGTATCAGATGCCTTACGAAGGGCAATACCAATAAGGACCGCCCATACAAGAATACCAATGTAATTAGCAGATGCCAGAGACTGTACCGGATTGGAGACTATGTTCATAAGAAGTGTTCTTAAGACCTCTGTCACGCCCTGAGGTGCCGCCATATCAGCTGCTGCAACTGTCAAAGTCAGGGTTACCGGAAATATACTGCTTACAATAACTGCAATAATAGCTGCAAGAAAGGTACTGTACATATACATAATGATAACGGTTCGGATCACACCTCCGTGGCTTTTTCCTGCGTAACATAAAGAACTGATGACCAGGAAAAATACCAAAAGCGGCGCAATGGCTTTTAACGCGCCTACAAATACATCACCTAAAATGGCAATCCCGCCTTCGGACGGAACAAACACTCCCAATAAAGCGCCGATCACAAGACCAGCTATGATCCTCTGCACCAGGCTAATCCCGGTCCAGGTCTGAACTATCTTTTTCATACTTTTTTCCTATCCCTTCTGTTTGGTAAAGTGTTAAAAAAACATAACGAAAAATATTATACACAATATGTCTGTAAACTACAAATGTTTTTTATAGCGTTCTTCACGATAAGAACATGCACCCGGTAGACGAAAAGATCGCCTATGTACTTCCGGCAAAGATCTTCGCGCTGACTGCTTATAATCTTTTAAAAGAAAAAGCACGTTATGCAAAAGAATTAAAAGAAAACTTTAAACCGGTGCTGACCAAAGAGGCCTATATCAATTACATGGATGCTCATAATTTAACAGAGTCTATTCCTGCAGTTCCGTTGAAGTTCCCGCTGGACTGATATTTAACCAACCTTTATACATAACCCCTCAGATACTTTCATAGACTGTACAAAAGTATTCTGAGGGGTTTTCCTTTGAAAGATTATATTGAAGAACGGGCTGTAGCCATTGCCAATTACATTATAGATCACAACGCTACAGTGCGTCAGACTGCAAAACGGTTTGGGATAAGCAAGAGCACAGTCCATAAGGACTGCACGGAGAGACTTATCTCCATCAATCCATCTCTTGCTGCTCAGGCCAGAGTGGTCCTGGATCTGAACAAGTCCGAACGCCACATCCGGGGCGGAATGGCTACAAGGGAGAAATACCAGCACCGGCTGGCGATCTGCAGCCGGGAGGAGAAATAGTGTGATCTGCTAACATATAGCTTCAACCATCTGCCGCCTGCAAAACCTCCATCAGGGTATCTTTTAGCGCTAAAGCCGCCCTGGAATGGTATCTGCCAGGCGGCAGTGCTATGCCTAAGTCTACAAAGGCACTTTCTGCGCCTAAGGATAAAAATTCTGCATTTCTGAAGTAATGTCTGGAGCTGTAGTAAGTGAATGCAAGTCCCAGACCTGCTGCTCCCATGGCCGCTGACATAAGGGCTGACAGCGCATGGTTGCTGGCAATGGGCTGTACACCATTTCTGTTGAAGATCCGCCTTGCTTCCCGTCCCAGAATGGTATCGTAGTCGCTGAGAAGATATTCGTAAGAAAGCGTATCTTTTAAGTTCACATATTGAGGGATCCTGGAATTCGGGTTATCCTCATTATCCCGGGCAAAAGCCATGACCGGATGAGTATGACTGGTAATAAGACATATTTCATCCTTCATAACCGGCTCTATATTCAGCCGGGGATCTGCATCTGAAGTGACCAGAAGGGCAATATCAATCCCACCGGACAGCAGTCGCTGCTCCAGTGCCATGGAATTCTGCTCCACGATCTCCACTTTTACATCTGAATGCTCCAGGCGGAAGGCATTTAATACAGGGGGAAGAAGATAGGAGCCTCTGAAACTGCTGATCCCCATGATCACCCGGCCGCTTTTTAACTGTCTGACATCTTTGATCTCATTTTGGACAGACCGGTATTCTGCCAGTGTTTTATAGGCATACTGAAGCATCAACTCCCCTTCCTGGGTCAGGCGTACACCGCGGGATGTACGGATAAACAGCTTGCTTCCTATATTATTCTCCAATATGCTTAAAAACTGGCTGAGGCTGGACTGTGCCATAAACAACCGTTCTGCTGCTTTTGAAATGCTCTTTTCTTCTGCTATGGCAATAAAATAATCTAATTCTTTCATTTCCATGATCTGTATTTCCCTTCATCTGTTCAACCTGCGCTGACGGATCTGCGCATCCCCACCTGTTTTCATTTATGCTATCGTTTTTTCCGATATCTATTATAGCATATTTTACATTTTCTCGTTAGCAAAAATAAGCTATTATAATTACATAAGTGATAAAAGCAGATCAATAATGATCAACAATATCTACTCACAAAATGGAGGTTCAAATATGGGAAAGATTTCCATGAAAGGTGTGTGCGATATGCACGTACATACAAATCCAGACTTGCGGCTCCGTGCTTATGATGATTTTGAACTGGCAGATGCAGCAGTCCGTGTTGGTGCCAGAGCCATTGTCATAAAGACCCATCTTGGCTTTACTGTCAACCGGGCATATCTCACCAACCAGTATGTGAAAAAAGTTTACGGTGAAAATACCGGTTTTACCATGTACGGTGGCGTGGTCATGAATAAAGTGATCGGCGGCATTAACCCGGAGGCTGTAGAAAAAGGCTTAAAACTGGGAGCAAAAGAGATCTGGCTTCCTACCCAATCTGCAAAACGCCACCTGGAAAAAATGGGACAGGATCCTGCTAATGGCATTGAACTGGTTCGGGATGGAAAAGTGGTTCCAGAACTTTTAGATGTATTTAAGCTGATCCGTGATTATGACGTAGTCCTTGGAACTGCCCATGTTTCCCCGGAAGAGGCATTTGTGGTAGTGGAAGCTGCAAGAGATGCAGGTGTAAAGAAGATCGTCATTACTCATCCGGAATGGTGGGTAGTAGATATGAGTATAGAAGATCAGGTCCGTCTGGTAAAGGATTATGATGTGATCCTGGAACGGTGCTACGCACAGAATATGGGCGGCGGTGCTTATAAGAGCAACCTTCCGGATAATCTGGAGATCATCAAAACCGTCGGCTATGAACACGTTATGGTAGATACAGACGGCGGACAGACGGAAAATCCACACTGGGAACTGGCTTTAGAGGAATACATGCAGTATCTGGCAGACCACGGTATCCCAGAGGAACATATTTACCATATGACAAAGACGATTCCTTACAGACTTCTCGGAATCGAATAAGATACGCAGACAGAAGGCTTTCAGGAAAAGTTAAAATATATCAGGAGGGAAACGTATGTTAAGTATCATCATTATTCTTTCAATTGCTTTGGCAATCTTTCTTGGATACAAAACAAAGATCAACACCGGTCTTTTCTGTATCGTATTTGCCTACATCATCGGCTGCTTTGCCATGGGTTTAAAACCAAAACAGATTATCGGATTCTGGCCTACTAATACCATGTTCGTAATTTTATCTGTTTCACTGTTTTATAATTTTGCAGCGATCAACGGAACGCTTGAAAAAATGTCCGGTGCTCTGTTATATGCCTGTCGCAGCTTTCCGGGACTGCTTCCCTATGCGTTGTTTGCAGTAGCTGTCATCCTGTCTGTCATGGGTGCTACCTACTTCACTGTTCTTGCATTTTTAGCGCCTATCACTCTGGTGATCTGCGACGAATCCAGAATGGATAAATTAACCGGTGCTGTTGCCATTAACTGCGGTGCCCTGGCAGGCGGAAACTTTCCGACTTCAAATCTGGGTGTCATCTTCCGCGGGCTGGCAGATACTGCTTATGAAGCATCACCGGAGATTGAAGCTGTAGACTCCTTTAATATGGAAATGAAGATTTTTCTCTTCGCTATTATCTTTTCACTGATCCTGATCACCATTTTCCGTTTTGGCTTTAAGGAAAACAGAAACATCGGAAAAGGCGTTACTTTTAAGAAACCGGAAGCTTTCACAAAAGATCAGAAAACAACTCTGACTTTAATGCTGGCAATGATGGTTATTGTCCTGATCTTCCCGCTGTTAAATATCCTTATGTCCGGCAATCCTTCCATCAAATATATCAGCAGTAAGGTGGATGTGGGTCTTGTAGCCATTATCTTCGCCGTGATTGCCTTGCTATTAAAACTGGCTCCTCAGAAAGAAGCCATTGCACGTATCCCATGGAATACCATTATCATGATTGCCGGTGCCGGAATGCTGATCGCTGTAGCCGTAGAAGCCGGTACCATTGAAGCACTTTCTGCCTGGATCGGCTCCAATGTGCCAAAACCGCTGGTTCCTATCGCCTTCAGTATTGTAGGAGCGATCATGAGCTTCTTCAGCTCCACAACCGGTGTTGTTACCCCGGCTCTTTTCCCGCTGATCCCGAATCTGGCTGCTTCCGTAGGCTTAAGTGCACCTGTATTATTTGCCTGCACAGTTCTTGGAGCACAGTCCAGTGCCATCAGCCCATTCTCTTCCGGCGGTTCCCTGATCCTTGGCTCCACCCCAAAAGAGGAAGAACGCAATGAACTGTTTAACCGTCTTCTCATGATTGCTGTTCCTGTCAGTGTGATCACCTGTACCGTTTATAACTTTGTAATCGCCATGGTTCTGTAAACGGGTCTGACAATACAAAATTATATTTCACTGAAACGGGTCTTCTGTCCTTCTTTGCAGAAGACCCGTTTTTATGTATAATGAATACAAAGAAAAACAACACGGAGGAACCTCCCATGGCAAAAAAATCCACCCGCAACACCAGAGGCCGCATTGTAAACGCAGCCTGGAAGCTGTTTTATGAGCAGGGATATGAAGATACTACTGTAGAAGAGATTATTGAGCTTTCCGGCACTTCCAAAGGCTCTTTTTACCATTATTTTGACGGCAAAGATGCTCTTCTTTCCACTTTAAGTTCTCTTTTTGATGAAAAATATGAAGAGCTGACCGGGCTTTTAACACCACAGATGACAGCTATGGAACAGCTGCTGTTTTTAAACCGGGAACTGTTTCATATGATTGAAAACAGCATTTCCCTGGATCTGCTTGCAAGGCTTTATTCTACCCAGCTGACCACAAACGGAGAAAAACATCTGTTAGACCACAACCGCATCTACTACAAGCTGCTGCGAAAGATCATCGCTAAAGGCCAGGACGATGGACAGTTAAGCCGCCGTTCCAATGTAAATGAAATGGTAAAGCTGTATGCGCTTTGCGAACGGGCCCTTCTATATGACTGGTGTCTCTGCGCCGGGGAGTATTCCCTGACGGAATACAGCGCAAAAGTCCTTCCGGGATTTTTAAGCAGTTTTCTTCCGTAAAAGATTTCAGTATAGCAGAAATATTATTTTATTCTTGATATTTGTATAGATTTTATTTTTTATAGTCGTACAGCCATTTTTACTATATAAATACTTGTTATTATTGCAATTTAATCTATGATCGTACAGTATTTATTCTATACTTCGTTCTGTATTGTAGTCTATTTTTATGTATGTTATAATCGTCCTCAATATTTGCCAATGATATTTATGAGGAGGAAAAAGATTATGATTTCAGGACAGGTTGGTATCCTGGCGGCCATTGTGATCTATCTGGTTGCAATGGTGTACGTGGGATTCTATTTCAGCAAAAAAGGTAGCGGTGATTCCGCTGATGATTTCTATTTAGGCGGCAGAAAGCTTGGCCCTGTTGTAACAGCTATGAGCGCGGAAGCTTCTGACATGAGCAGCTGGCTGTTAATGGGTCTGCCAGGCGTTGCCTATCTTACAGGTATTGCAGACGCAGGCTGGACCGCTATCGGCCTTGGCCTTGGTACTTATTTAAACTGGCTCATCGTAGCACAGCGCCTTCGCCGTTATTCTATTATATGCAATGCTATTACCATTCCAGACTTCTTTTCCCGCCGTTTTAAGGACAATAAGAATATCCTGATGTGCATTTCCGCCATTATTATCCTTATTTTCTTTATCCCTTATACCGCTTCCGGATTCAAGGCTATTGGAACCCTGTTCTCCAGCCTTTTTGGCGCAGATTACCACATTGTCATGATCATCGGTGCCGTAGTTATCGTGGGATATACCGTTATGGGAGGTTTCATGGCTGTTTCTACCACAGACCTGATCCAGAGCGTGGTCATGTCCATTTCTCTGGTTGTCATCGTATTTTACGGCATCCATATGGCCGGCGGCTGGAGCCAGGTAGTAGATAATGCCACTTCCCTAGCCGGTTATCTTTCCATGACCCAGCTCCACGACAGAGCTACTGCAACTGCTGCTCCATACGGTTTTCTTTCTATTGTATCCACAGTGGCGTGGGGACTGGGTTATTTTGGTATGCCTCATATTCTTCTTCGTTTCATGGCCATCGAAGAGGAGAAGAAACTGGTGCTTTCCCGCCGGATCGCAACTGTATGGGTGCTGATCTCCATGTGCGTTGCCATTCTCATCGGCATCATTGGATACGGTGCTTCTGTAGCAGGCTCTATCCCCATGTTTACCACCAGTTCCCAGTCTGAGACCGTTATCATCCAGTTTGCACACCTTCTTGGACAAAATGGCTTCTTACTGTCACTGATCGCAGGCGTTGTCCTTGCAGGCATCCTGGCATGTACCATGTCAACTGCCGACTCCCAGCTTTTAACTGCTGCTTCCGGTGTATCCCAGAACCTGCTTCAGGACTTTTTAAAGATCAAAATGACCACTGCTGCTTCCATGAATGCAGCCCGCCTTACAGTTATTGGAATTGCCGTGATCGCCATTTTCCTGGCATGGAACCCGGACAGTTCTGTATTCACCATCGTATCCTTTGCATGGGCCGGTTTCGGCGCATCCTTCGGACCTCTGGTGCTGTTTGCTCTCTTCTGGCGCCGTACCAATATGCAGGGCGCACTGGCTGGTATGATCACCGGTGGCGTTATGGTCTTTGTATGGAAGTATCTGGTACGCCCATTAGGCGGAAACTTCAATATTTATGAACTGCTTCCGGCATTTATCCTTTCCTGCTTTGCTATTGTTATTATTTCCCTTCTTACGAAGGAACCTTCCAAAGAAATTTATGATGAATTTGATTCTGTAGGGAAATAAATCTTAACCCTATCATTCTTCTCTTGACAAATCTTCTTATGTGTCATACGTTAAATTGGTATTAATGAGAATTTTTATTAATAAGATCATCCCGGTGGACTTTTCTCTGGTCTGCCGGGTGAATAAAGGAGTTAAGTATGACACTTCGCGATTTACCCATTGGAAAAACTGCAACGATTCTTTCCGTTGGCGGAGAAGGTGCTCTGCGCCAGCATTTTTTAGACATGGGACTTATCCCCAAAGGGGAAGTGACCATGGTAAAATACGCCCCTTTGGGCGACCCCATGGAACTGCGTATCCACAGTTATGAACTGACACTGCGCCTTGCAGATGCGGAAAAAATAGAGATTACAGATGTAAGAGATGGCGTTCTTCCACGCCCTCAGAACCCGGATCTAAGCGTCATTGAGCAGTCCACGCCTCATCCTGGTCTTGGAGAAGGTGGAAAATACCATATTAAAGCAACGGAAAATCCCCTTCCAGATACAGAACTGCTCACATTCGCCCTTGCAGGAAACCAGAACTGCGGCAAGACTACCCTGTTTAACCAGCTTACCGGTTCCAACCAGCATGTAGGCAACTTCCCTGGTGTTACGGTAGATTGGAAAGATGGCATGATCCGCGGAAAGAGCAATACCCTTGTAACAGATCTCCCCGGCATCTACTCCATGTCCCCTTATTCCAGCGAAGAGCTGGTGACCCGGAATTTCCTTTTAGACGAACATCCACGAGGCATTATCAACATTGTAGATGCCACCAACATTGAACGAAACCTGTATCTGACCATGCAGTTAATGGAACTGGATATTCCTATGGTCCTTGCATTAAATATGATGGACGAGGTGCGGGATAATGGTGGTTCTATTATGGTCAATCAGATGGAGGAAATGCTTGGTATCCCGGTCATTCCTATTTCTGCTGCCAAAAATGAAGGCATTGAGGAACTGGTAGAACATGCCATCCACGTTGCCAAATATCAGGAGCCGCCAAGAACCATGGATCTTTGCGACGTAAATGATGACGGCGGCGCTGTCCACCGGTGTCTTCACGCCATTATGCACCTGATCGAGGACCATGCAAAAGCCGCTGGTATCCCGGTGCGTTTTGCCGCTTCCAAACTGGCAGAAGGAGATCCTCTTATTATAAACAGCCTGCATCTGGATGAAAATGAAAAACAGACTTTAGAGCATATCATTACCCAAATGGAAACAGAACGTGGTCTGGACCGCGCAGCCGCCATTGCCCATATGCGCTTTGATTTTATTGCCAAAACCTGCGATGCTTCGGTTATTAAACCGCGGGAAAGTAAGGAACACCTGCGCAGCGTAAAAATGGACAAGATCCTTACCGGAAAATATACCGCTATCCCCTGTTTTGCCGGTATCATGGGGCTGGTATTTTATCTGACCTTCGGCGTGATCGGAAGTTTCTTATCTGACCTCCTGGACAATGGTATTTCCGCCATTTCCGCACTGGTGGATCATTTCCTGATCCTGTGGAATGTAAACCCGGTGATCCATTCACTGGTCATGGACGGCATTTTCAATGGCGTGGGAAGTGTATTAAGCTTTCTGCCTATTATCGTCACGCTGTTCTTCTTCCTGTCACTGTTGGAAGACAGCGGATATATGGCAAGAGTGGCCTTTGTCATGGATAAGCTGCTGCGAAAGATCGGTCTTTCCGGACGCAGCATCGTGCCTATGCTCATTGGCTTTGGCTGTACCGTTCCGGGCGTTATGGCAAGCCGCACACTGCCTTCAGAACGTGACCGCAAAATGACCATCCTACTGACCCCATTTATGAGCTGTTCCGCCAAACTGCCTATCTATGCCTTTTTTACCGCAGCTTTCTTTCCGGAGCATGGCACCATTGTGATGATCGCCCTGTATTTTGGCGGTATTATCATGGGTATTTTAATGGCGCTGATCCTGCGGGGAACATTATTTAACGGAGAAGCGGTTCCTTTTGTAATGGAGCTGCCAAATTACCGTATGCCGGGAGCAAAAAACGTTGGCCTTCTTTTATGGGATAAAGCAAAAGACTTTCTTCAGAGAGCTTTTACCGTTATTTTCATGGCAACACTGGCTATCTGGTTCTTACAGACCTTTAACCTGCGTTTAAACATTGTTACAGACTCAAAAGACAGCATCCTTGCTATGATCTCCGGCCTGATTGCCCCACTAATGCGCCCAATGGGACTGAGAGACTGGCGGATCGCTACTGCCCTGATCACAGGATTTTTAGCCAAAGAAAGTGTGGTTTCCACGCTGTCTATCCTCTTTGGAAAGACCAGCACACTGGTAGCCAGCATGACATCTTTGTCTGCTGCCAGCCTGTTAGTCTTCTGCCTGCTGTATACACCATGTGTGGCAGCCATTGCTTCTATTAAGAGAGAGCTTGGTGGAAAATGGGCACTGACTGTGGTGATCTTACAGTGTGTTATTGCATGGATCGCCGCTTATGTAGTTTATCTGATCGGAGGATTTTTCTTCTAAAATACACTCAGATCCGGAGTATCGGATCATCTCACTGTACAAAAAAGCAGCCGCTCTGCCGGTCCCATTGATAAGGGATCGCAGCAGAACAGCTGCTTTCTTCATGCCATGCTTATTTTTATGACAACTTCTTGTATAATAAGTTTCCTACACTCTGGATCACCTGTACAAAGATGATCAGAACAATACTGGTACTTATAAGATATGGCATCTTGTATGCCTGGTATCCATAACGGATCGCCACATCGCCCAGACCGCCGGCACCAATGGCACCGCCCATTGCGCTGTAGCCGATCAGGCTGATCATAGTCAGTGTGATACCGGAAAGAATAGCCGGAAGAGCCTCTTTTAAGTATACACGGAAGATGATCTGCAGATCTCCTGCTCCAAAGGAGCGGGCTGCTTCGATAAGGCCGTGGTCTACGCTGCGAAGAGCGGACTCAATAACTCTGGCTACAAAAGGAATAGCGGAAATGGTCAATGGCACTAAAGCTGCCTTTGTACCGATGGCTTTTCCTGCGATCATACGGGTAAATGGGATCACAATAACCATTAAAATGATAAATGGGAAGCTGCGGAATACATTTACAAGGATATCCAGGATACCATAAATGATCTTGTTAGGCCGCAGGCCATCCGGTGCTGTCACTGTAAGCACGATAGCCGGGATAAAACCTAAAATTACAGAAAAAAGGGTAGAACCGACCACCATATATACGGTCTGCCCGAAGGCTTTCATAATTACATCATACATTTTCAAGCACCTCCCATAAAATACCTCTGTCTGTGAGCCATGCAGTTACACGCTCTTTGTCTTCTTCTGTTACATTGATCACAAGGCTTCCCATAATGGTTCCACGGAAGTTCTCCAACTTGCCCTGACAGATACCAAAATTAATGCCCAGTTCATGTGCCAGATGGGTAATAGCGCTGTCACCGGCTGTATCATCATTAAAGAACAGACGCACATTGACGCCTTCTTTTGGAAGAAATTCCATAGTATCACCTACGAACTCCTGAACGTCCTTATTTGGGGCTACAAACAGTTCTTCCGGCTTTCCGGTAGCAATCATTTTGCCATGCTTTAAAAATGCAACCTTGTTGCAGATCTCTTTTACTACTTCCATCTGGTGTGTTACTACAACAATGGTGATTCCCAGCTCTTTGTTGATCTTTAAAAGCAGTGCCAGGATGCCTTTTGTGATCTGAGGATCCAGTGCGGATGTAGCCTCATCGCAAAGAAGGATCTTTGGATTTAAAACAAGGGCTCTTGCAATCGCAACTCTCTGCTTTTGACCACCGGAAAGCTGTTTCGGATAGCTGTTTACCTTATCCTTTAAGCCAACCAGATCTAACAGCTCCATAATGCGGTCATGATTTTCCTTGCTGTTCTTATTCTGTCCCCAGAACTGAAGAGGAAGGGCAATATTATCATATACATTCAGACGGCCTAACAGGTTAAAGTTCTGGAAGATCATTCCCATATCCTTGCGCACCAGCTGAAGTTCCTTCTGGCTAAGGCCTGCGATCTCCTTTCCTTCTACGGTAATAGAACCGCCGTTATACTTTTCCAGTCCGTTGATGCAGCGCAGCAGTGTGGATTTACCGGCGCCGCTCTGTCCGATGATCCCAAAGATATCTCCCTGGTCAATGTTAATGGAAATATCCTCCAGCACCTGAAGGCTGCCAAATTGTTTGCTTACGTGTTCAATATTGATCATAAAAAATTCTCCTATCTAAACAGGTATAAAAGCAGATATAAAAACGGGCAAACGGCTGCTGCAAAATTTCCTGTTTTCAGGTTTTTTTACAGCAGCCTCTGCCATTTCATTTCATATCAGGTAACATTCAGAAGTGGGGGATTTCCGGATGTTTCTGTCTCTGTTGCTATTGTATACAGGAACGGTATCTGCGTTATGACTAGAATGCCGGGATAACAGAACCGCTGTATTTCTCTTCAATGTAGTTCTTTACATCATCATTCTCTAATGCTGCGATCAGAGCTTTGGTCTTAGGGCTTTCTTCATTTCCTTCTTTAACAACCAGGTAGTTGATGTACTTGTAGCTTTCGTCGCTGTCTGCAAGCTCTGCTGCTAAAGCGTCTTTTTCAGGATTTAAGTTTGCTTCCAGTGCGTAGTTTCCGTTGATAACGGCTGCATCAACATCGTCTAAGGATCTTGGCAGGTTTGCTGCATCCAGCTCAGTGATCTCAAAGTTGTGAGGATTCTCTGCAATGCTGGTCAGGTTGTAAAGATCATCTGTTTCAGCCAGAGTGATCAGTCCGTTGTCTGCTAACAGCTTAATAGCTCTGGACTCATTGGAACCATCGTTTGGTACTGCAATGGTTGCTCCGTCAGGAAGTTCTTCCAGGCTCTTGTAGTTATTGGAGTAGATGCCCATTGGCTCTAAGTGGATACCTGCAACTTCTACTAAGTGAAGGCCTCTTTCCTTGTTCTGCTCTTCCAGGTAACGAATGGTCTGGAAGTAATTTGCATCAATCTCGCCGTCTTCCAGGCTGGTGTTTGGCTGAACATAATCGTTAAATTCAACTACTTCTACATCCCAGCCAGCTGCTTCCAGCTTTGGAACTGCTACATCATTTACGATCTCAGCATGTGGAACTGGTGTAACACCAATAGAAATCTTGTTGTCATCGCCTTCTGGAGCAGGAACTTCGCCTTCAGCTGCTGCCTCTGCCTCAGTCTCCTCTGCGCTGCTTTCAGCTGCTTCTGAAGAAGCCTCTGCACTGGTTTCTGCCTCAGTTGCTGCTGCGGTTGTCTCTGCTGCCTTGCTGCCGCATCCTGCAAGAACGGTAATTGCTGCGGTTGCTGCTACTGCTAATGTAAGCCATCTTTTCTTCATAATAGTTTCTCCTCTCCTGTCAGGCCCCGGTGGTCTGACTTCACTTGTTTGTGTTTGTTGCTTGTTGTCTGTGTTTCTTTTGATAGTCTGAATTTTAGCACATCCCCCTTGGTCTGTCTATTTCATAAAATCTTTATCTGGTTATAGGTAAAACCTATAGCAGACCATTTTAATTTCATGCTATACTGAGCGCAGTTAGAAAAATCAGCGGACGCGCCACTGGCGCCTCCTCGACATGCCTGGCAACAAATGCCACCTGCGGTGTCGCTTGTTTTTCTTTTGGCCTCATTATATATAAGAGAAAGGTACTACCCCCATGAGCGAAACAAAGATCATCCCCACAACCGGGCGGAACAACTGCGGCGGCCGCTGCATCATCTACGCCCACGTCCGTGACGGAGTTATTGAAAAACTTTCCACAGAAACCAAAGGAACACCGGAGCATCCCGTTCCTTTATGTGCCTGTGCCAAAGGCCTAAACTATCATAAAACATTTTTAGGCGAAGACCGGCTGCACTGGCCTATGAAACGGGTAGGCGAGCGGGGTGAAGGAAAATTTGCACGTATCAGCTGGGAAGAAGCCCTGGATATCCTTACATCTGAATACATCCGTATCCGTGATACCTACGGCCCTGGTTCCCGTTATGTCAATGACGGCTGCGGCATCAGCGCTGTTATGCGCGGGGACCGTATGATGCAGCGACTGCTGGCCTTAGACGGGGGCTATCTGGGCTGCTACAACTCCTACAGTTCTGCCTGCATCCGCAATGCAACAGATATTACCTACGGAACCAGTGAGACCGGTACTCATCCTTCTGACTGGTTAAACAGCCACCTGATCATACTCTGGGGCCACAATCCTGCTGAGACCCGTTTTGACAGCAGTACCATGTTTTATTTAAAGAAGGCAAAAGCCGCCGGTATTCCTATTATTGTCATCGACCCGCGAAAAAATGATACTGCTATTGCTTTAAATGCGCAGTGGATTCCCATCCGTCCTGCTACAGACAGCGCTCTGGCTGATGCCATGGCCTACGTTATTATAAAAAAAGGTCTTCAGGACCAGAAATTCTTAGATAAATGCTGTCTGGGGTTTGACGCCGCCCATATGCCGGAGGGCGTGGATCCGTCCCTTAACTGCCTTTCCTATTTAATGGGGGAAACAGACGGCATTCCAAAAACACCAGAATGGGGCGAAAAGATCACAGGCATCCCCGCTGACACCATCCGTGAGCTGGCTATCCGCTATGCCACTACCAAACCAGCTGCCATTATCCAGGGATACGGCGCCCAGAGAAATGCATATGGGGAGCAAAGTGCTCGCGGCGCTATCCTTCTTGCCTGTCTTACAGGAAATGTAGGCATCAGCGGTGGTTCTGCAGCCGGAGCCGGGGACTGCTCTACCCATGAGCTGCCGGGATTTCCGGTCCTTAACAATCCTTACAACCGCCTGCTTCCTGTTTTCCTCTGGACAGACGCAGTGGATCATGGTACAGAACTGAACGAATATGACGGCATCCGCACCTGTGATCAGGGGATCTTTGATAACCCAACAAGTGTTACTCTGGACTCCAATATAAAAATAATCTTCAACCTGGCAAGTAATACCCTTATAAACCAGCATGGTGACATTAACCGCACAGCAGAACTGTTAAAAGACACTTCCAAATGTGAATTTATCGTCTGCTCCGACCTGTTTATGACCGCAAGCGCCAAATTTGCCGACCTGCTTCTTCCTGGCGTTTCCATGTTTGAGGAGGAAAATATTACAAAGCCATGGAAATTTACAGAATTTCTGGGATTTAATAATAAGGTGATCGAGCCGATTTATGAATGTAAGACAGAATACGAATGGATCCGTGAACTGGCAAAACGGATCGGCTTAGAGGAAGAATTTACAGAAGGCCGTGATTACAGCCAGTGGGTGCGCTATATTTATGAGGATCTGCGCACCAGAGAACCGGAACTGCCGGAATATGATGAATTCCGGGAAAAAGGCATTTATAAATTTGAAGAAGGACATTACCCCATTTCCTTTGAAAAAGAGGTAAAAGACCCCAAGCAGCATCCATTCCCCACTCCAAGCGGAAAGATCGAGCTGTTTTCCACTAAATTGTGGAAAGCTCCTATGAAAGACTTCATGCCGCCGATCCCCCGGTATGTAACGCCGCCGGAAGGCCCGGAAGACCCGCTGACAAAACGCTTCCCATTACAGTTATCCGGCTGGCACACCAAATGCCGCACCCATACAGTCCATGACAATAACTTAAACCTGCGCAAACTGGACCCGCAAAGACTCTGGATCCACCCGGAAGATGCCGCGGCCAGAGATATTCATGACGGTGATATGGTCCTTGTATACAATGACCGGGGTCAGGTAAAGATCCCTGCTAAGATCACGGACCGGGTAGCCAAAGGCGTCACCACACTCTCCCAGGGAACCTGGTATACACCGGATGAAAACGGCGTAGATACCCGTGGTTCCATTAACGTACTCACCTCCCAACGGCCGACCCCATTTGCAAGAGGGAATGGACAGCATACCAATCTGGTAGAGGTAAAAAAATTAACTTTATAATAAGGTATCGATTTCAATATGAAAGATTTTAGAAACACCTGTATCCACTTTTTTAAAAAAGAAACTGTATTATGTATCGCCGGAATCTTAGCTTTTATTTCCGCATTTTTTGTCCATCCATCTGCTGCCTACATCGGGTATATCGACTTTCGGGTCCTTTCCCTGCTTTTTAGCCTGATGCTGGTAGTTGCCGGATTTCAGAGCATTGGTCTTTTCCACTGCCTTGGCACCATGCTTTTGTCTAAAGTACATACCACCAGACAGCTATTATTGGTGCTTTCCCTGCTGTGCTTCCTTTCCAGCATGTTTATCACCAATGATGTGGCACTCCTTACCTTTGTGCCCTTTGGCATTATGATACTGACTATGGCGAAGCAGCAGAAGCTTTTGATCCCAACCATTGTTTTGCAGACCATCGGCGCAAATTTAGGAAGCATGTTTACCCCGGTAGGGAATCCCCAGAACCTGTATCTGGCCTCTACATTTTCCATTTCCACTGGCACCTTTTTAATACGCATGCTTCCCCTTACAGCTCTGTCTCTGGTTCTGCTGATTGCTGCAGCCTGTATGCTTCCTTCTGCACCAGTAGATATAATTTCCCAGACTGTAACTGAACGGCCTGAACCGAAAAAACTGGCTGTTTATCTGGTTCTTTTTGTGGTCTGTTTGGGATGCGTATCCCATTGGATCCCATATCCTCTTATGCTGGTTCTCGTCCTTATAACTTTGCTTTTTACTGACCGGACACTGTTTCATAAAGCAGATTATTTTCTGCTTTTAACATTTGTCTTCTTTTTCCTGTTTATCGGAAATGTACAGCACATCCCGGCCGTATCTGACCTGCTCCATAAACTGATCCACGGTCAGGAACTGGGTGCAGGTATCCTTTTAAGCCAGTGTATCAGCAATGTACCCGCTGCCATCCTTCTTTCAGGCTTCACCGACCAGGCCATTCCTTTACTGTATGGGGTCAATATCGGCGGCCTTGGAACCCTGATCGCATCCTTAGCCAGCCTAATCTCCTATCGTTTTTATGTAGGGACAGAAAATGCACATACCGGGAATTATATGAAAGTATTTACACTTTACAATGTGGTTTTTCTGGTTATTTTGACTTTGGTGGCATGGAAAATTCTTTAAGATATATAGCAAAACTCCCCGCCGGGATTCGACGGGGATAACTGGCAGATTTTCACTTTTTAATCTGCTTTAAACAAGATCATTACAAAACTACAGATCTTTTCATTGGTTTCACGGCATACTGCTTGAATTTCTTCGCTGTCTGACTCCGGGTCTTCACCACATACATCCACGCCGATCAACTGTCTGCCTGGGGCCTGCTGCAAATACATCTCTATAAACTGCAAGATCTGGTCTGAAACTACATTTCCCTGATCCCAGTTGGTCTTTCCTTCTGACTCTGATAAAACATCTTTATCAATGGAGATATACAATGGGAGCTGTTTTTTTTCATCCATTCCTGCGCCAGTCACATTACACTGTCCACAATGTTTTTGTATCCCGTCCTCTTTTTCCACATTTTGAAGAAATTCTTCCTCAGGAATCCAGGTTACTTTTCCGATCAGCTCTTCCCCGTCTTCTAAAAGTTCTTTTTTCGTTTTCTCCATAGCAGTTTTCGGCGGCCCCACCAGGACCACATGCTTTAAATTTTCATTGGTCTCCAGGGCTTCCCGGATCCAGCCGCCGCAGGATAAGATCCCTCCAAAGGCCGGCCGCTGCATGTCTGTATGGTGGTCAAATACTAACAGTTCAAAAGGTTCCTTTACCAGTTCCAGCCACAGTTTTGTCAGATAATGGTAATTGCCGGAGTCTAAAAAATGCAGTCCTTCCGGTCCAAAAGGAGCAATTCTCTTTCCGATTTCTTCCTCTGCCAGACTGTCGCAATAGCAGTTTGTTCCCTGAATATCCTGGCAGTCCAGCTGAATGATCACTGGCTTTACAGCCCCATTTTCTGGCACTGCTGCTGTATTTGCTGCACTGGTCATTTTCTGCTCCAGCGCCGCCTTTAGCCCCTGCATTTCATAAACTCCGCTGAAATTCATGATCACGATATTACTCTTCATATCTAAAACCTCTCAGTATCTGATAAATAGTATCTGGTAGATGGCTTTGCACCGCTTTCCGTTCTGCTCCAAACGCTTCGCAGCCTGCAACGCGCCTCTCGGGCGCGTTTCCTACTCCCCTCTAACTACAAAAAAGCTGCAGCTTCCAGGAAACTGCAGCCATTTTTATTTTACGATTATTACTTATTTCTCAGCGATTGCTTCGATCTCGCAAAGAACGCCCTTTGGAAGAGACTTAACTGCTACGCAGCTTCTAGCTGGCTTAGAAGTAAAGTACTTAGCGTATACCTCGTTGAATGCTGCGAAATCGCCCATATCTGCTAAGAAGCAGGTGGTCTTGATAACTTTGTCATAGCCGCTTCCTGCTGCTTCCAGGATAGCTCCTACGTTCTTGCAGCTCTGCTCAGCCTGTGCAGCGATGCCTTCTGGTACAGTGCCGTCTGCTGGATTTACCGGGATCTGACCGGAAGTATAAACAATACCGTTTACTTCAAAACCCTGAGAATAAGGTCCGATTGCGCCTGGTGCTTTTTCTGTGTTGATTAATTTCATTTTCAAATCCTCCTTTAGACTCTGATGTTCTCTCGGAATCTTTCTGTGCC
>CAVDQU010000013.1:0-31222 GCA_963611035.1 Agathobaculum sp. | reverse complement strand
AATTGCTTTGATATTTGTTTGGATCATGTTTTAATCACTAAGCTTTCATAAATATACAACATAATCCTGGAAAATGCAAGCCTTAAAATAGAAATTTCAAAAAAGTATTGCATATTATGCATTGTAGATGTATAATTATGAAATCTTAAACTTATAAAAAAAGAAAAACATTGTGAAATGCCACTTTTCAATAGAAGAAAAAGTAACTATAATAAGGTCGCAGGCTTTTATACTGTAGTTTGTTACAGTTTATAAAAATGATTAAATAATGAAAATATATACAGAGGAGAGTAAGGATATGATAAAAGCAGGTATTATCGGATCTACAGGTTATGCAGGCGGAGAACTGGCAAGACTGCTGCTGCAGAGAGATGACGTAGAGATTAAATGGTATGGTTCCAGAAGTTATATTGATCAGAAATATGCCTCCATTTACCAGAATATGTTCAAGATTGTTGATGATAAATGTATGGATGATAATATGAAGGAGCTGGCTGACCGGGTAGATGTAATATTCACCGCAACTCCTCAGGGCCTTTGCTCTACATTAGTAAACGAAGAGATCCTTTCCAAAGTAAAGATCATCGACTTAAGCGCTGACTTCCGTATTAAAGATGTAGCTGTTTATGAAAAATGGTACAAGCTGACCCACGGATCACCGGAATATATTAAGGAAGCTGTTTATGGACTTCCTGAGGTAAACAGAGACAAGATCAAGAATGCAAGGATCATTGCAAATCCGGGATGCTTCCCGACCTGTTCCTTCTTGTCTACTTATCCATTAGTAAAAGAAGGACTGATCGATCCAAATACCATTATCATTGACGCAAAATCCGGCACCTCCGGCGCAGGCAGAAGCGCAAAAGTTGACAGCCTTTTCTGCGAGGTCAATGAAAATATCAAGGCATACGGCGTTGCTTCTCACAGACACACACCAGAGATCGAAGAGCAGCTATCCTATGCAGCAGGAAAGCCGGTTGTGATCAGCTTCACACCTCATCTGGTTCCAATGAACAGAGGCATCCTGGTAACTGCTTATGCTTCCCTCACAAAAGAAGTGACCTGGGAAGAGGTAAGAGCCACTTACGACAAGTATTATAAAGATGAATATTTTGTACGTGTTCTGGACAAGGACGTAGTTCCTCAGACACGCTGGGTAGAAGGAAGCAACTTTGCAGATGTAAACTTCAAGATCGACCCAAGGACCAACCGCATCGTTATGATGGGTGCAATTGATAATATGGTAAAAGGTGCTGCAGGGCAGGCGATCCAGAACATGAACTTACTGTTCGGCCTTCCGGAGAATACAGGATTAAAGCAGATCCCCATGTTCCCATAAGATAAGCAGCCGGAAAGGAATAAAAATGGCAGGGACAATGGATATCCTGGTCCGGGAAATGACCATGGAAGACTACGATCAGGTATATAAATTATGGACGAAGATATCAGGCTTCCGTATCCGGAGCATTGATGATTCAAGAGAAGGTGTGGAGCGCTTTTTAAAGCGAAACCCCACTACCAGTGTAGTGGCAGTCCAGAACGGGCATATCGTTGGAAATATCCTCTGCGGACATGACGGACGTACCGGGTGTTTTTACCATGTATGTGTGGAAGACGGCTACCGTCATCATGGAATTGGCTATAAAATGGTTCGTGCGGCAATCAAGGCCATGGAGAAAGAAGGCGTGAGTAAGATCTCCCTGGTAGCCTTTAAAGACAACCACATTGGAAATGCGTTCTGGCAGGGAATCGGCTGGACAGAACGTGAAGATTTTAACAGTTATGAGTTTATTTTAAATGAAGAAAATATTATACGATTTGTCAGATAAGGAGCGAGATTATTATGAACGAAAAGATAAAAGTGATCGAAGGCGGCGTTACCGCAGCAAAGGGATTTATGGCAGCATCTACTGCAGCAGGCATTAAATACAAAGACCGTCAGGATATGGCAATGATCTACAGCAAGAAACCCTGCAAGAGCGCAGGAACCTTTACTACCAATCTGGTGAAGGCGGCTCCGGTAAAATGGGATAAGAACCAGGTTACAAGCGGTGCAGATGCCCAGGTGATCATTGTCAATGCAGGTATTGCAAATGCCTGTACCGGTGAAGAAGGAATGGGATACTGCGCACAGACAGCAAAGGCTGCAGCACAGGCACTTGGAGTGTCAGAAGACGGAGTTCTGGTAGCATCAACGGGAGTGATCGGAAAACAGCTTCCTATTGACAAGATCGCCGCAGGTGTGAAGGCTATGGCACCACTTTTAGGCAGCAGTCCGGAAAAAGGCACAGAAGTAGCGAAGGCCATTATGACCACAGATACAAAGAACAAGCAGGTGGCAGTACAGATCGACATGAACGGAACGACTGTTACCATTGGCGGTATGTGCAAAGGCTCCGGCATGATCCATCCAAATATGTGTACCATGTTAAGCTTTGTTACCACAGACGCAGCCATCAGCAAAGAACTGCTTCAGGAAGCATTAAGCGAGGATATCAAAGATACTTACAACATGATCTCTGTAGACGGTGATACTTCCACCAACGATACCGTTCTCCTTCTGGCAAATGGTCTTGCAGGAAATAAGGAGATCACAGAGAAAAATGAAGATTATGCTTTATTCTGCGAAGCATTAAACTATATCAATGAAACTCTGGCTAAGAAAATGGCCGGTGACGGAGAAGGATGCACCGCTTTATTTGAAGTAAAGATCGTAGGCGCAGAAACCAAAGACCAGGCAAAAGTATTGGCGAAATCTGTTATCACCTCCAGCCTGACCAAGGCAGCTATTTTCGGTCATGACGCGAACTGGGGCCGTATCCTCTGTGCAATGGGCTACTCAGGGGCACAGTTTGATCCGGAAAAGGTAGATCTGTTCTTTGAAAGCGCAGCAGGCCATATGCAGATCATCAAAGACGGCGTTGCAGTGGACTACAGCGAAGAAGAAGCGACCAAGATCCTTTCTGAGCCGGAAGTTACCGCTATTGCAGATATTAAGATGGGTGATGCCCAGGCAACTGCATGGGGCTGCGACCTGACCTTTGATTATGTAAAGATCAACGCAGATTACCGTTCATAATAATTTTTGATATAAAAGTATCCCGAAATATATTAGGAGGAACCAGAACATGAACCTTGAACCAATGCAAAAAGCAGCGGTGCTTATTGAGGCACTGCCATACATACAGCGTTTTAACCGTAAGATCGTAGTTGTAAAATACGGCGGCAGCGCCATGGTAGACGAAGAATTAAAGAAAAAAGTCATCCAGGACGTAGTTCTGCTGAAATTAGTAGGATTTAAACCGATCATCGTACACGGCGGCGGCAAGGAGATCAGCCGTTGGGTTGGAAAAGTAGGCATGGAGCCACATTTTGTTAATGGTCTTCGTGTAACAGATGCGCCAACCATGGAAATTGCGGAAATGGTATTAAACAAAGTAAACAAGAGCCTGGTACAGCTGGTAAATGAGCTGGGCGTTAAGGCAGTAGGTATCAGCGGCAAGGACGGCATGATGTTAAAATGCCACAAAAAGCTTTCTAAGGGCGAGGATATTGGCTTTGTAGGGGAAGTTGACAAGGTAGATCCTCAGGTCATTTATGATCTCTTAGAGAAGGATTTCCTTCCGATCATCTGCCCCATCGGCTATGACGAGAACTTCTTAAGCTATAATATCAATGCTGATGACGCAGCATGCGCCATTGCAAGGGCTGTGAAAGCAGAAAAGCTGGCTTTCTTAACAGATGTAGAAGGTGTATACAAAGATTTTGAGGATAAAGATTCTCTTATTTCAGAAATGGCTGTAGAAGAGGCACAGGAATTTGTGGACAGCGGCAGTCTGGGGGGCGGTATGCTTCCGAAGCTGCAGAACTGTATTGACGCGATCAAAAATGGTGTTTCCAGAGTCCATATCCTGGACGGACGTATCCCGCACTGCCTGCTTCTGGAAATCTTTACAGATAAAGGTATTGGTACTGCTATTTATAATTCAAAGGAAGATGTGAGGTATTATCATGGCTGATGAGAAAATGATCAATCGGGCAGAACATGTCCTGTATAAAACATATAACCGTTTTCCGGTAGTATTTGACCACGGAAAAGGCGTGAATTTATGGGATATAGATGGAAATGAATATCTGGATTTCGGTGCAGGCATTGCTGTTATGGGACTGGGATACTGTGATGAAGAGTACACAAATGCAGTAAAGGCTCAGTTAGACAAACTGACCCATACATCTAATCTGTTTTACAACCAGCCTTCCGTCAGTGCTGGTGAAAAGCTGTTAAAGGTATCCGAAATGGATAAGGTATTCTTTACCAACAGCGGTACAGAGGCCATTGAAGGCGCATTAAAGATCGCTAAGAGATATCATTATAATAAACTCCATGAGACCATGGGAGACGGCTGCGACGGCTGTGAGGAAAAAGAAGTGGATATGACCGGTGAGATTATTGCCATGAACCACTCTTTCCACGGCAGAAGCTTAGGCGCGCTGTCTGTAACTGGAAATGCCCATTATAGAACACCTTTTAACCCACTGATCCCTGGGGTACGTTTTGCCAACTTTAATGATCTGGACAGCGTAAAGGCCCAGATCACAGATAAGACCTGTGCTGTCATCATGGAGACCATTCAGGGTGAAGGCGGCATCTATCCTGCAACAGAAGAGTTTTTAAAGGGCGTGCGGGCACTCTGCGATGAGCATGATATGCTGCTTATTTTAGATGAGATCCAGTGTGGTATGGGACGTTCCGGAGAAATGTTTGCATGGCAGAAATACGGCGTTAAGCCAGATGTAATGACCGTTGCAAAGGCTCTGGGAAATGGTGTTCCTATCGGCGCCTTCTTAGCTTGCGGCAAAGCAGCTACTGCTATGGTTCCGGGAGACCACGGAACTACTTATGGCGGAAATCCACTGGTAACAGCTGCAGCAGATGCTGTTCTGGATATTTTTGAAAAACGCCATATTGTGGATCATGTGAAGGAAGTTGGCGCTTATCTCTATGAAAAGCTGGAAGGCTTGAAGGATAAGTATGATGTGATAAAAGACCACCGCGGCGTTGGCCTGATCCAGGGACTGGAATTTACAGTGCCGGTAGGTCCTGTTGTATCCAAGGCATTATTAGAGCAGAAACTGGTGCTCATCAGTGCCGGTGCCAACATCATCCGTTTTGTTCCTCCGTTAGTTATTGAAAAGAGCGATGTAGATGAAATGATCAAGAGACTGGAAGCAGTTGTTGAGAAAATGTAGCAAAACTGCATGAATAATGAACTGTATAGTTCAGAAAATACGACAAAATAACAAAAAATACAGTTTTTTCCCCTCCTGATTTCTGTTAGACTTAAGTCAACTGAAAAGACAGGAGGGTTTTTATTATGAAGAAAAAACTTGCATTGTTACTGGCTTGTACCATGGCATTAAGCCTGACAGCATGCAGCGGCTCAAAACCTGCAGCAACTCCAGAGACAACCGCAGCAGCAACAGAAGCAGCCGCTGAAAGCAGCGAAGAGAGCAAAGCTGATGAGAAGACAGAAGCAGCCGGCGGGGATATGGATGCTCTGATCGAAGCAGCTAAGGCAGAAGGCGAACTGACCGTATATGGTTCCTGTGAAGAGGAATATTTATCAGCTGCCTGCCAGAACTTTGAAAAACTCTACGGAATTAAGACAAAATATCAGAGACTTTCTACTTCAGAAGTTTACACCAAGGTTTCTGAGGAAGCTGGAAAGCCTTCAGCAGATGTATGGTTCGGAGGAACGACCGATCCTTACAATGAGGCAGTTGCAGCCGACCTGTTAGAGCCATATGATGCTATGAATGCTGTAAACCTGATCAGTGATGATTACAAGGATCCGACCAACTGCTGGTATGGAATTTACAAGGGCATCCTTGGATTCATGGTCAATACAGAAGAACTGGATCGTCTAGGTCTGGAAGCACCTAAGACATGGGATGATCTGACCAAGGAAGAGTATAAGGGCCTGATCATGATGTCCAACCCAAATACCGCTGGTACTGCTAAACTGATCATTAACACCATGATCCAGATGAAGGGCCATGATGAAGCAATGGAATACTTCAAGGCTCTGGACAAGAACATTGCCCAGTACACCAAGTCTGGTTCTGGTCCTTCCAAGATGGTTGGCCCTGGCGAGTGCGTTATCGCTATTGGTTTCTTACATGACGGTATCTATCAGATCCTTCAGGGATATGACAACATCCAGCTGATCGTTCCGGAAGACGGAACCTCCTTTGAAGTTGGTGCAACCGCTATCTTTAAGGGCGCAGCTCATCCAAACGCAGCAAAGCTGTGGATCGAATATGCATTATCTCCTGATTGTGTAGACCATGCAAAAGAGAATGGTTCTTACCAGTTCCTGGTATTAAAGAATGCAACTCAGCCGGAAGAGGCTGCGAAGTTTGGACTTGATATGAACAATACCATTGACTATGACTTTGCAGATGCAAAAGAGAACAGTGCTAAATATGTGGAAGACTTCTTTGAAGCATTAGGAAGCACCTCTGATGGCGCTGACTCCAGCCGTTTCTTAACTGAGTAATCAGTAGGAAATGATGGACCGTCACAGGTCAAGTTAAAAAAGGAAGTAAAGCTTTTATAAGCTAAGCAGAAAATGCTGCGTAATGGAATAAACATTGCGCAGCATTTTCAAATCAAAGACATATCATCATAAAAAAGGGGGTCTCGCAATGGCCGGCAAACAAAGTGCACAGCTGGAACGGAAGAAATTTTTTGCTGACCCGATCATGGTCTCAATGATCGTTGTTCTTCTGGTTTTTCTGGCGCTGTTCATTCTGTACCCACTGTTAATGTTGTTAGTAGACAGCTTCTATGCAGAGGGGACCATTACACTGGATGTATTTAAGAGAGTTTTAAATCTGGAACGTTTCCGCAATGCATTCAAAAACACACTGACACTTGGATTTATCGTAGGTTTTGCTTCTACAGCTATTGGTTTATTATTTGCCTATGTAGAAGTATATGTAAAGCTGAAAACAAAGATACTGGAAAAATTATTCGGTCTGGTATCTATGCTTCCTGTCGTATCTCCGCCATTTGTACTGTCTCTGTCCATGATCATGCTGTTCGGACGAAGCGGTATTATCACCCGTTCCCTTTTAGGTATCTATGATTCCAATATTTACGGACTGTTAGGTATCTCTGTTGTTCAGACACTGACATTCTTCCCGGTATGTTATCTGATGTTAAAGGGACTGTTAAAGAACATTGACCCGTCACTGGAAGAAGCGACCAGAGATATGGGAGCCACCCGCTGGAAAGTATTTACAAGCGTAACTTTCCCGCTTCTGCTTCCAGGTCTTGGAAATGCATTCCTGGTAACATTTATTGAGTCTGTAGCAGACTTTGCAAACCCGATGCTGATCGGTGGTTCCTATGATACGCTGGCAACTACCATTTATCTGCAGGTAACAGGTGCTTACGACTCCACCGGTGCAGCAGCCATGTCTGTGGTCCTGCTTTCACTGACTGTGATCCTGTTTCTGATCCAGAAATATTATCTGGAGAAGAAAACAGCAGCTACTCTTACTGGTAAAGCTTCCCGTATGAGAATGCTCATTGAAGATAAGAGCGTAACCGTTCCGCTGACTATTTTCTGCGGCGTTGTAGCAGCTTTCGTACTTTTAATGTACATCATGGTTCCTTTCGGCGCACTGTTCACCCTTTGGGGCAGAGATTACAGCCTGAGCCTGAAATGGTTCCAGTACATGTTTAAGACAAGCGGACTGAAGGCATTTAAGGACTCTTTCGTACTGTCCCTGATCGCAGCTCCTCTTACAGCATTCTTATCCATGGTCATTTCCTACCTGGTTGTTAAGAAACGCTTTAAGGGAAGAAACTTCATCGAATTCGTATCCATGTTAGCAATGGCAGTACCTGGTACAGTTCTTGGTATCGGATATATCCGTGGTTATGCAAACGGTATCTTCCGTACTGGTTTTATGAGCGGCCTGTATGGAACCGGCGCGATCCTGATCATCGTATTTATCGTTCGAAGCCTTCCAACTGGTACACGAAGCGGTATCTCCGCTCTGCGTCAGATCGATAAATCCATTGAAGAGTCAGCTTATGACATGGGTGCAAACTCAGCCAGAGTATTTATGACGGTTACATTACCGCTTATTAAGGATTCCTTCTTCAGCGGCCTGGTAACTGCATTTGTCCGCAGTATTACCGCTATTTCAGCCATCATCCTGTTAGTAACTCCGGACTTCCTGCTGATCACCTGTCAGATCAACGAGCAGGCAGAAAAAGGAAACTACGGTGTTGCCTGCGCTTATGCAACGGTACTGATCCTGATCACTTATGGTGCAGTGCTAATCATGAACACGCTGATGAAATTCTTCGGAGTCAGCAGAAAAATCAAAACGGAGGAATAGGTTATGGAAAAGCAGAAAAAAGGTGTTCGTCTGGAACATATTTCCAAAATATATAATGATCCGAAAACAGGGAAAGAATTTTATGCAGTACAGGATACCACACTGGATATTGAGCCAGGTACGTTCGTTACCTTACTTGGACCTTCTGGTTGTGGTAAAACTACTACACTGCGTATGATCGCCGGCTTTGAAAGCCCGGATGAAGGTGAGATCTACTTAGGTGATGAAGCCATCAACAGCCTGACACCAAATAAACGTGATACAGCAATGGTATTCCAGAGCTACGCTCTGCTGCCTCATTACAATGTGTTTGATAACGTAGCATATGGCTTAAAGATCCGCAAGATCCCAAAAGAAGAAATCAAAGAGAGAGTTTTAAACATCTTAAAGCTGGTAGAAATGGACGGAATGGAGTCCCGTATGACCAACCAGCTTTCCGGTGGACAGCAGCAGAGAGTTGCTTTAGCCCGCGCCCTGGTCATTGAGCCAAGTGTCCTGCTTTTTGATGAGCCTTTAAGTAACCTGGATGCAAAGCTGCGTGTGACCATGCGTACTGAGATCCGTAAGATCCAGCAGAAGGTGGGAATTACCGCTATCTACGTAACTCATGACCAGTCAGAGGCAATGAGTATCTCTGATAAGATCATTATCATGAGCAAAGGTAAAGTAGAGCAGATCGGTACTCCAAGAGAGATCTACTATCATCCAAAGAGCCGTTTCGTGGCCGACTTTATCGGTGAAGCAAACTTCTTAAAGGCAAAAGTTAAGTCTGTGAATGGCGAAAAGGCAGTGATCGATGTTATTGGCGAAGAAATCGAAGTTAATAACTACGGCGAGAAGGCTGCTGGTGATGAAGCAAGCCTGGTTCTCCGTCCAGAAGCAGTTGTTCTTTCTGAAAAAGGACTTCTGGAAGGAACTGTTACACTGTCAACCTTCATGGGTTCCTATCAGTATTATCAGGTAATGGTAGGTGATATGGAGATCCAGATCACTGACTATAATCCTGTAAACCGCCGGATCTATGAAGTAGGAGAAAAGGCATATCTGGACTTTGATCCTCATGGGGTTTATATCCTGTAAAAATGTTTTTGGCAATAAAAAGCACATCTGGAGAAAAAACTCTGGATGTGCTTTTATTTTTCTGTATAATAGAATTGACAGAAATATCAGAGAATGTGATAAAAGGAGGATCTTTATGTATTACGTTGATGAGTATAAAGCAGACAGGAAAAGGTATGAGACCATGCAGTATAACCGCTGCGGAAAAAGCGGACTGAAGCTTCCTGTTGTATCCTTAGGCCTTTGGCACAATTTTGGCTCTAAGGACAATTATGATATGATGAAGACTCTTTGCTTTACAGCTTTTGATCATGGCATTACTCATTTTGATCTGGCAAATAATTACGGGCCGATCTATGGTTCCGCAGAGGAAAACTTTGGACGGATCATGCATGATTTCCTGCGTCCTTACAGAAATGAGCTGATCGTCAGCACAAAAGCCGGATATGACATGTGGGACGGCCCTTATGGAAACTGGGGCTCTAGAAAGTACCTGATCGCCAGCTTGGATGAATCCTTAAAGAGAATGCAGCTAGATTATGTAGATATTTTCTATCATCACAGAATGGATCCGGAAACACCACTGGAAGAAACAATCTTGGCACTGGATCAGATCGTCCGCTCGGGAAAAGCGCTGTATGCAGGTATCTCCAATTATGACGGAGAACATGCAAAGAAGGCTATGGAGATTGCAAAGGAGATTCATTTACCTCTTATCATCAACCAGAACCGTTACAATATTTTTGACAGGAAAATAGAAAATAATGGTTTAAAGGATTTTGTCCATGAGTCTGGAATGGGCCTGATCTGCTTTAGTCCGCTGGCACAGGGACTGTTATCTGAAAAGTATATCAACGGCATCCCGGCTGACAGCCGTGTGGCAAAGGACGGAAGATTCCTCCATGCAGCAGACATTACTCCGAAAAAGATCGAAAAGATCAAAAAGCTGGATGCCCTTGCAAAAGAGAGAGGACAGAGCCTTCCGCAGATGGCACTTTCCTGGCTGTTAAAGGACAATGACGTGACCAGTGTGCTGATCGGAGCATCCAAGCCAGAGCAGATCTTAAGCAACATAGGAATTATTGGAAATACAAGCTTTACGAAAGAAGAGCTGGATCTGATCGATCAGATCTCAAAATAACAGATATGAAGAAAAAAAGAAACAAGTTGTGTCTGGGGGCTGTGCTGGCAGTAGCTGCGGCCCTCTGCCTTACCGGCTGCAGCGGAGCAGCTTCTATGCAAAACAGGGCTAGAGGTACAGCTGGCGCTGGAAGGGATACAGACAGCCTGGTTGTATACAGTCCTCATCCTTTGGATTTTATCAATCCACTTGTATCCGAATTTGAAGCTCAGACGGGGATCTCGGTGCAGGTGCGCACCGGGGGAACCGGCGAGCTTTTAAAATGGGCCAGAGAGGGGGACGAACCGGTCTGTGATGTGTTCTGGGGAGGTTCTTTGTATACAGCAGGAGCCGGAAAGGACATGTTTGAGCCTTACATCAGTGAAAATGAGGACTCAGTCCGGGAAGAATTTAAAAATAAAGAGGGAAATATGACCCGGTTTACGGATATCCCCAGTGTTCTTATGGTGAATACCAATCTTCTTGGAGGCATGAAGATCGAAGGATACGAAGATCTGTTAGATGAACGGTTAAAGGGAAAGATCGCCATGTGCGATCCGTCTACCTCTTCATCTGCCAGTGAGCATCTGATCAACATGCTTTATGCCATGGGAAAGGGAAATCCGGAAAAAGGCTGGGATTATGTAAAGAAGTTCTGTCAAAACCTGGATGGGGTTCTTTTAAAAAGTTCGTCAGAAGTATATCAGGGAGTAGCAGAAGGCCGGTATATTGCCGGACTTACCTTTGAAGAAGGTGGTGCCGGTTATGTATCAAAAGGTGCGCCTGTTAAGCTGGTCTATATGAAGGAGGGGGTTATTTCTACTCCTGATGTAGTATGTATCATAAAGGGAAGTAAACACAAAAAAGCGGCAGAGGAATATGTAGACTTTGTAACAGGAAAAGCAGCCCAGACTGTGATCGCGGACAGCTTAGACCGCCGTTCCGTGCGAAAAGACGTAGCAGCGGCAGCTTATCTTCCAGATAAAGAGGAAATCCACATGATCACGGCAGATGAGGCGCTGGTGAATGAAAAGAAAGAGCAGTGGCAGCAGCGGTTTGTGGAGATTTTTAAGGAGGTGTCCGGAGAATGAAGCGGGAACGTTATTTCCGGGATGAATTATGGCGCATGTTTGCCATTTATGCCATTCTTCCGGCAGCGCTGTTTACCTTTATCTGCGGAGTCCTTTTTATGGCAGTTCTGCTTCACGGAAGAGAGCGGGCCAATAAAGAATACCTTTCCTATGTGACCGGCCGGGTGCAGCAGGTGGCAGAAAGCTGTGAACAGGGGATAGAAACGCTGTCAGATCTTCCCCAGGCAGTGTCAGGACCTGGTTATGTATTAGAGCGTAACCAGATCTTTCAGATCTTTTATGGGATCTCTGAGCAGGCGGGATATGAACCGGAGCTGTATCTGGTAGACCAGAGAGGAAGACTGCTTTTATCCAATAAAGAAAAGCTTCCCCCTTATCTGAATAAGCGGCAGGATGTGGAATGGGGGATCTATGCTGCTATGGATTCCAGACCGGGACAGACGGCCTTTCGGCTGATCAATGGCTGGGACAGCGGGGCAAGCACAGCTGTTTTCGGGCGTTGGGTGGATGCAGAAAATGGAAATGGACGTTATATCATCCTGGCAGTGTCAGGCAGCGGGCTTTTAAAGACCCTTACCAGATCAGGAGAGCAGGTGGCAGTGACAGACCGTTATGGCTGGGCTTATTTTTGCAGCAACAGTCTTTTTCTCACAGACAGCAATCAGGCGCGGCCGGTTTTAAAAGAAGCAGGCTCCTATATGCGCTTGGACCAGAAGACCTATTTTACTTCGGAAAGCAGTCTGGAAAATGGCCGTTTTTACATTTATGTAATGTCAGATGTGCAAAATGTGCTTACGTCTTTGATCTTTGCCGGTATACTGGTAGCAGTGGCCCTGCTTATTATGACTGCCTGGGTATTATTCCAGTCAAAAAAGATAACAGAACGAAAAACAGAAGATCTGTACAAGCTGTTAGACGGAATGGAACTTGCCAGACAGGGAAAGCTGGAACGTACAGGAGCCATTGAACGGGATAATGAGTTTAAAATGATCGGGGATGCCTATAATGAGACCATTGCCAGTCTGAAGGAACAGATGGAAAATAACCGGAAAATGACAGAACTTCTGGCGCTGGCCCAGACCAAGCAGCTGGAGTCCCAGTTCAATCCCCATTTTCTTTACAATACGCTGGAAAATATCCGGTATATGTGCAAGCTGGAACCGGCAACAGCGGAACGGATGGTATTTTCTCTGTCCAATCTGCTGCGCTACAGTCTGGATGGCAGCAGGGAGCAGGTGACACTGGAAGAAGATCTGGGACATTTAAACAATTATCTGTCTATTCTTGAAAAACGGTTTGGAAGCCGGTTTGAATATAAGATCGACATTGCGCCGGAATGTATGCAGTGTCTGATCCCAAAGCTGGTTTTGCAGCCGATGATCGAAAATTCTGTAAAATATGGTTTTGGAAATCAGTTAAATCTTCATGTGGAATTAAAGGCATATATCCATGAGGATAAGCTGATCATGATCTGTAGGGACGATGGCGTGGGCATGAGCGCTACCATGGTTGAAAGTCTGCGGGCTCTTATGACGAAAAAAGAGGCACCGGGAAAACATTCCGGACTTTACAACATACACCGCAGGATCCAGCTTCTTTATGGACATCCTTACGGTGTGGAGATACGCAGCCTGGAAGGACATGGAACCACTTTGGTGGTGACACTTCCGGCGGTAATCAAAGGTCAGGTACAGAAAGAGACTGAGAGAATATAAAAGGGGACGGGGGATGAAAAAATGCTTCGTGTAATGATCGTGGAAGATGAGGACATGATCCGCAAAGGCCTTGTATTTACCATAGACTGGCTTTCTATGGACTGCGTGGTAGTAGCAGAAGCGTCTAATGGACAGGAAGGCTATGAGCGTATCCTGGAATATAAACCAGATGTGGTGATCGCAGATATCTGTATGCCTTTTATGGATGGGATTGAAATGATACAGAAGGCATCAGAAAAGGTGAAGTTTAAAAGTGTCCTTCTTACCAGCTATGCAGAGTTTGACTATGCCAGAAGAGCCATTGAAGCCAGAGTCTGCGAATATCTGTTAAAGCCGGTAGATGAGGAAAAGCTGGCCCAGATCATGAAAAAACTGGGAGAAGAGATCACCAGCGTGCGCCAGGTGGAATATGCCATGGAACAGGCAGAGCTGGAAGGAGGAAATCTGAATCTGGAATATTATATGAAACTGGACCGGTCAGAAAATGGGTATGTTTCAAAACTGGTGGAAGCAATTAAGACCCGGTATGGAGAGAAGCTGAGCATTGAGTCCATTTCCGAAGAGATGGGAGTCAGCGCCAGCTATTTAAGCAGGAAATTTAAGGAGATCACAGGCCAGACCTTTCTGGATTTTCTGAATAAATACCGGGTACAGCAGGCCATTACCCTGTTAAATACCAAAGAGTACCGGGTCAGCGAGATCTCAGAGGCAGTGGGATTTTCTGATTACAAGCATTTCTGTTCTGTATTTAAGAAATATACATTAAAATCGCCTACAAAATTTGTAAAGGGAGGCTGACGCGTCTGTCAGTCTCCCGGTTTTTTATCTTTGTCCTTGTCTTTATCTTTGTTTTTCTTTTTGGATTTCTTTTCCCCTTTTTCGGCTTTATCCCCTTTCTCATTTTTTGAAGCCTTTTTTGAAGCTTTTTTGGAAATTTTTAAGCCTTTTTTTGCTTTGCCGTAAAGACTTGGCCCTTTCTTTTCCTTAAAAGCATCTGTATCTGGATCCGTAGCTGTTTCGTCTGTGTTTTGGGAAATGGTTTTGTCAGTCAGGTTTAACGCTGGGGCAGATTCTGGCAAAGGTTCTCCATGATCAGGGATATAAGTTACGATATCTTCAATACGGCAGGAAAGAAGCCTGCACAATGTATCCAGCGTCTGGGTGGAAACGGTCAGGTTATTTTTCAGTCTGCCAATCTGACCGGCACTGAATTTCTCATGCTTGATCAGATGATACTGGGTAATGCCTCTTTTTTTCATGGTTTCCCATAAACGTTCATAGGTGATCATGGCTGGTCTCCTTTCTCACTAAATATTTTCTAGAAATCTTTCTGGTTTTCTTCCTGTTCTCTGGTTACGGCAGCTTCTAACAGCTCCTGGGCCTCTTCTGTGGCATCGGTACTTCCCATTTCTTCTAACTTGTATTTTAGTTCTTCTTCTACTTCAGCGCGGATCTCATCCTCTTTTGCCGGGTTCATATCTGGAAGATCACTTAAAGTGCCAATGCCAAAGCGGCGCATAAATTCCTCTGTGGTAGCAAAAAGAGCCGGGCGGCCGGGGGCATCTAAACGGCCTGCTTCATAGACCAGATTGTATTCTACCAGGCGGTTTACTGCATGGTCGGATTTAACGCCCCGGATCTTTTCAATCTCCAGCTTGGTCACCGGTTGGCGGTAGGCGATAATAGAAAGGGTTTCCAGCACTACGTCAGAAAGCACCTGCTTTTTGGGGGCAGAGGCAATGCGGATCAGGTTGGAATAATATTTTGACTGGGTACACATCTGATACCTGTCTTCCAACTGGACGATCTCCATGCCGTGTTTGCCTGTTTTATACCGCTTCATCAGCCGTTCTACCGCTGCTTTGGCTGTTTCCTTATCCTGACCAATGGCAATAGCCAGCTGTTTTAATTCCACAGCGCCGCCCATGGTGAACAGGACGGCCTCGATGACTGCTTCCTGGTCTTTTTCATTTTTTACGGGTATATTATCTACGGTTAATTCTTCCAAATTTTGGTCCTCCACTATTCCAAATCGCTTACCTGTTCTAAGTTTAAGTCTTCTTCCTGACCTTCTGGTTCTATGGTCTCAATATCCATTTCCCCAAATGTTTCTTCCTGGGTGAGGTGGATCTTGCCGATCTTCATTAATTCAAGGACGGCCAGAAATGTGACCACTACCTCCAGTTTATCTGTCTGTTTTTCAAGCAGCTGGCGGAAACTGAAGCGGCGGGCTCTTCTGGCATAATCCATAACAGAGGTGATCTTCTGTTCCAGACTCACCGGTTCTCTGCGGATGGTGCCGAATTTGCTTCGGATCGGGTCAGTTTTATATTCCTTACGTTTCATGACCTGTTCAAAGATACGCTGGAGCTTTGCAAGGGTAAGACCGTCTAAAAGTTCGTCAAGGTCAGTAGGAGGCTGGTATTTTGCCACTTCCGGCGGAAGAGAGGAAACTTTGTAAAAATGTCTGGCAGCGCCTTCTTCCCGGTCCGCAAGCTCTTCTGCAAGGATCTTGTAGCGCTTGTATTCTAACAGGCGGGCTACCAGTTCAGCTCTTGGGTCTACTTCTTCCCCTTCTTCATTTACTTCTTTTGGAAGAAGCATTTTTGCCTTGATATCCAAAAGGGTGGCAGCCATAACAAGGAATTCGCTGACAATGTTCAGATCTTCCCGTTCCATGCCTCGCACATACTCCAGATACTGGGCTGTGATCTCCACAATGGGGATATCGTAAATATCTACTTTATTTTTCTCAATCAGATGAAGGAGCAGGTCCAATGGGCCTTCAAAATGCTCCAGTTTATAGGTGATGGTCTCCATTTTATATATCCTAATTATAATGTATGATCTTATCAGATCTTTTTCAGGGTTGGTGGTGTTTGGGGTCCGCCTGGGATCTGTGGACAGATGTGCAGGACTAAAAGCTGTGGCCGGTTGTTTAAACGGATGTTGATGGAATGGGTCCCAAGGCCACGGCTGACGGCCATATAATGTCCCTGGTTTTCAAATATTCCAGCACACCAGGGAAGGAAAAATTGATACTGGGGGGTCATAACGCCTCCAAGTCCCGGAAGACGGATGGTCCCGCCGTGAAAATGACCGGATAAGGTAAGGTCTGCGCCCCAATTTACGTAATTGTCAAAATAAAGGGGGGAGTGGGCTAACAGGATCTGGAAATGATCTGCGTCTGCTTTTCCCACTTTTTCCTCTATATAGTGGTCTGTCATAGGCGGTACCGGGTGGATCAGGGCTTTCTGGTAAAAATCTTTATCCAGATTGAAACCGGTGATGCGTATTTCTTTATCAAAAATGGCAGAATCATTTTTCAGGTAAATGGCACTGGTCTGTGTTAAGGCATTTCGGTAAATGGTTCCTTCTAAGCCATAGTGTTCCGGCTCCCAGTCAATGCGGTTTTCGTGGTTTCCTTCTGCACAGTAAACTGGATAGCAGGAAGCCAGTTTTTTGATCAGGGAGAGTGCATGCGCTGTTTTTGCATGAGGACCCTTTGTGACAATGAGATCACCGCCATTTAAGATCGCATCCGGATGTATCTGGTCAATCGCCTGGATCAGTTTTTCGTTTTCCGGTCCGAAGGTATTTTCGTGCAGGTCGGACAGAAAGACAAAGGTCCGCTTTTTGGATACTTTACTGCTGTAAAGAGTGGTCTCTTCTACAGATAAAGCCTTTTTTTCGTATTCGGATCTGGTAAGACAGATGGCGGCAGCTGCGCAGGCGGCAGCGGTCAGATGGGTGATCAGCATTAAATTCTCCCTTTAATAAAATTCTTGTTTCATTATAACGTGGTTAAGTATTATTTTCAAGAAAATAGTGCAAGTACGGGGCTTGACGGACAGACACTGGCATGGTACGATAACATACGCATGAAATAATATATAGTATGTAAAGGTAAATAAAACACAATATATAGTGTATCAACGTAGATATATATAGGAAAGGTGAAGGAATGGACTGCAGTAAGATAAAAGTTGTAAAAAAGGACGGCACAAAAGAAGATTTCAATGTGAAAAAGGTACTTGCTGCTATCAGTAAATCAGCAGAAAGAGCCATGATCACATTTTCAAGGGCAGAGAAGAACTTTATCTGTGAATTTGTGGAAGAAAAGGCAGAGGAAATGGATCAGGAGCTGATCCCTATTGCCCAGATGCATAACATTGTAGAAGGTGCTCTGGAAAAGGTCAATCCCCTGGTTGCCAAAAGCTACCGGGATTACCGCAATTATAAGCAAGACTTTGTGCGGATGCTGGATGATGTATACAAGAAAAGCCAGTCCATTATGTATATTGGAGATAAGGAAAACAGCAATACAGACAGCGCCCTGGTCTCCACCAAGCGCAGCCTGATCTTTAATGAGCTGAATAAATCCCTTTACCAGAAGTTTTTTATGACAGTAGAAGAACTGCAGGCCTGCAGAGAAGGTTATATCTATATCCACGATATGTCTGCCAGAAGAGATACCATGAACTGCTGTCTCTTTGACGTAAAATCCGTTCTTACCGGCGGCTTTGAAATGGGAAATCTCTGGTACAATGAGCCGAAAACACTGGATGTTGCCTTTGACGTCATCGGAGATATTGTTTTAAGTGCAGCCAGCCAGCAGTACGGCGGTTTTACAGTACCAAGTGTGGAAAATATCCTGGCGCCTTATGCAGAGAAGTCCTATGCAAAATATCTGGAAAAATACAGGAATTTAGGACTTCCAGAAGAAAAAGTAGAAGAAGTTGCCTGGGCTGACGTACAGAGGGATATGGAACAGGGCTTCCAGGGCTGGGAATACAAGTTTAACTCCGTTTCCTCCAGCCGCGGCGATTATCCTTTCATCACCATGACTGCAGGCACAGGAACCAGCCGCTTTGCAAAAATGGCTACTATGACCATGTTAAAGGTGCGAAAAGGCGGTCAGGGAAAAGCAGGCCATAAAAAGCCGGTGCTGTTCCCAAAAGTAGTCTTTCTTTATGATGAAAAGCTGCACGGACCAGGTGGTGAGTTAGAAGATGTATTTGAAGCAGGCATCGACTGCTCAAGTAAGACCATGTATCCGGACTGGCTTTCTCTTACAGGAAAAGGTTATATTGCCAGCATGTATAAAAAATACGGAAAGATCATCTCACCAATGGGCTGCCGTGCTTTCTTATCCCCGTGGTATGAAAGAGGGGGCATGCATCCGGCGGATGAAAACGACGTACCTGTATTTGAGGGACGTTTCAATATCGGTGTAGTCAGCCTCCATCTGCCTATGATCTTAGCCAAAGCAAGACAGGAAGGCCGGGATTTTTACGAAGTTTTAGACTACTATCTGGAACTGATCCGTAAGATCCATATCCGCACCTATGCATATCTGGGTGAAATGAAGGCATCTACCAATCCACTGGCATACTGCGAAGGGGGATTTTATGGCGGCCATTTAGGACTTCACGATAAGATCAAGCCATTGTTAAAAACTGCCACAGCTTCCTTTGGTATCACTGCTTTTAATGAGCTGCAGCAGCTGTACAATAAGAAATCCCTGGTAGAAGACGGACAGTTTGCACGGGAAGTTCTGGAGCATATTAATAAAAAGATCGATGAATTTAAGGAAGAGGACGGCAATCTCTATGCCATTTACGCTACACCGGCAGAGAACCTTTGCGGTCTTCAGGTAAAGCAGTTCCGTAAGAAATACGGCATTATTGAAAATGTATCTGACAGAGAGTATGTCAGCAACGGTTTCCACTGCCACGTAACGGAAGACATTACCCCGATCCAGAAGCAGGATCTGGAATACCGCTTCTGGGAATTAAGCAACGGCGGCAAGATCCAGTATGTAAAATACCCGGTAAGCTACAACAAAGAGGCAATCCGTATCTTAGTCCGCAGAGCCATGAAAATGGGATTTTACGAAGGCGTAAACCTGTCCCTGGCCTACTGCGATGACTGCGGCCACGAAGAACTGGAAATGGACGTATGCCCAGCCTGCGGCAGCAAAAACCTGACCAAGATCGACAGAATGAATGGGTATTTAAGCTATTCAAGGGTAAAAGGTGATACCAGACTGAATGAGGCCAAGATGGCTGAGATCGCAGAAAGAAAGAGCATGTGATGAACGCAAAAGAAAAACAAGCGCCGCCCAAAGGCGGCATTTGTTTTTCTTGCGTCATCAACGAGCAAACTGCCTGCGATAGCAGGCGGTAGAGCGCGCTAGCGCGGGTTTGCGAGTCTAAAGGGCTAACGAACGGCCCGTCTGCGCCAGCAGACAGTAAAGCGTGCCAGCGCGAGGCCGTGAGTGGACGGGACTCTTATACACTAAATCGTGCATATATATCACATAAAAAGAGACATTCCGGCAGCACAACCACCGAAATGTCTCTTTCACATTCTATTCCTCTATATCTGCGTCAGCCTTCTTTACCCCTTTTTCCGCTAACTCTTTCTCTTTCTTATTCCGCTTCTTCCGGTAAGAACCATCCACCAGGCCTTCCAGGTAAGCCTCTGCCCGCAGCCTGTTAGAAGGACCAAGCTGGTTATACAGATGCAGTACGTATTCCTGCTGTTTGCTTAAGATCATGCAACTGCCGTCAGTGCTGTAAAATTCACCCATGGAGATGCCAAAAACCTGACATATATGACGGATGGTATGAATACTGGGCACAGTGGTACGGCGAAAAAGATTTCCTATGCTGTTGGGAGAAATATCCATTTCCTTTGCAAGACGGTAATGGCTCCATCCACGGTCCTTACACAGCTCTTCTATGCGGTCCAGTTCAAAACTCATAATCCGTATGCTTTTTGACAGCCTAAACTTTTACAAAACATAAAAATACGGTTACAAAAAGCTTCTCCTTCTGTCGAGTATAAATATAGTATCATTTTATCCCAGTAAGGTAAAAAACATTAGCTTGAAAATGCATGCATAATATATGCACTATATAGTGCGTATCCGAAAATCAAGTGGAAAATTCCCATAGATTATGATAGACTGATACCAACGGCGTTATTGTTCAGCCATGACATCTTCTTGTTTCCATATTCATGAAAACAAGAAGTCTGGTGGTTCAGCGCATGCGCTGAACTGTAACATGAAACTGCAAATGAAAAAATGGAGGCGGGACAGATGAAAAAGTTTTTGGAAGAATTTAAAGCGTTTGCCTTAAAGGGGAACATGATCGACCTGGCTGTAGGTATGATCATTGGCAGTGCATTTACATCCATTGTTAATTCACTGGTCAATGATATTTTTATGCCGGTATTAAGTATCTTTACTGGAAAGATCGACTTTTCCAACATGTTTATTGCCCTGGACGGAAACCAATATCCTACACTGGCAGCAGCCAATGAAGTGACAGCTACTATTAATTATGGTTCATTTATCACTCAGGCGATCAATTTCTTACTGATGGCCTTTGTAGTATTCATGGTCATCAAAGCCATCAGCAAACTGGAAAAAATTGGAAAAGCTCCAGAAGCACCAAAGGCACCTACAGAAAAAGAGTGTCCTTACTGCAAGACCATGATCCCAATTAAGGCAGTTCGTTGTCCACACTGCACATCTGAACTGGAGAAATAAAACATGCGTTACCATAACATAACGAAAGACGATATGCTCAACGGAGAGGGGCTGCGGACTGTGCTTTGGGTGGCAGGCTGCAGCCACAACTGTCCTCAGTGCCATAATCCGGTGACCTGGGACATAAACGGCGGCCTTACTTTTGATGAGGCTGCGAAAGAAGAACTTTTTGAAGAATTAAAAAAAGACTATATTTCCGGAGTGACCTTCAGCGGCGGAGATCCCCTTCATGTAAAAAATCGGGAAGAGATCGGAAAACTGGCAGAAGAGATCCGGGAAAAATTTCCAGACAAGACCATCTGGCTGTATACAGGATATGACTGGGAGGAGATCTGTGACCTTTCTCTTCTTTCCTATATAGATGTGCTGGTAGATGGGGAATTTAAAATAGAAGAAAAGGACAACAATCTCCACTGGAAAGGCAGTGCCAACCAGCGGGTGATCGATGTAAAAAAATCCCTGCAAACAGGAAAGGTACAGCTTTACGGGGAACACTAAGATTTGAGCAGAGCAATTTAAAAGCATCAAAACCAGAAATATAAAATCAGACAGCAGGAGTTAAACAAAACCAATTATGGAAAGAATCGCAAAGTTTCACAAAGTAAGCTATGAGCAGTTTGAAGGTGACTGGAAGGATACCTTTGGCCCTACAGACACAGAAGAGATAAAGCGGGTTTACGAAGGGATCCGCCTGCCGGCCAGAGCAACAGCCGGATCCGCAGGCTATGACCTTTATACACCAGTAGCATTGACCATCCGCCCAGGTGAGATCGTAAAAATCCCTACAGGCATCCGTGTGGGAATGAACGATGGCTGGGTACTGGCTGTATTTCCAAGAAGCAGCCTGGGATTTAAGTACCGTTTACAGTTAAATAATACAGTTGGCATCATTGACAGCGACTATTTCTTCTCTGACAATGAAGGTCACATTTTCGTAAAACTGACCAATGACACAAAAGAAGACAAGACTGTAGAACTGGCAGAAGGCGCTGGTTTTGCACAGGGGATCTTCCTGCCATTTGGAATTACAGAAGATGATGACTGTACAGAAGTAAGAAACGGCGGCTTCGGCAGTACCGACAGCAGAAAGAATTAAAATTACAGCTCAGCTATGGGCTGGTTTGCAACATTTGCAGTAAATAGAAAGAAGCAGGAGAAATGATGGGAAACAGACCTGTAAACAGAAGCAGGAGAAATACCGGGCGTACCGGTCATTACAGAGGAAACAGCAGGTCAGATACCTTAAGGCGGCGAAGAAGGAGAAACAGGCGGTTAAAGGCGGTCCTTCTCTGGCTGGTCTGCATAGCGCTAGTCGGTTTGCTTATTTTTGGCGCTGTAAAGCTGGGAGGTAAATTTGCAGGTTCTGGAAAGGACCAGTTAAGAAAAGACGGCATTGAAAAATTAAATTCCGGTGATCTGGAAGGCGCAGTGGCAGATTTTGACGCTGCTTTGGAAAAATCGGGAAATAAATCCAATAAGCCTTCTGCATTTAACGCAGATGTGCTGTGGTACCGGGCAGAGGCAGAACTTTTATTAAAGGATTATGACGCCGCCTCCCACACCTATGATCTGATCGCAGAGCAGGGTGGAGACAAGATCTCCTGTCTGTATATGAAGGCAGTGTGCGCAGGGGCATTAGAAGACAAGGATTCCGCTGTTTCTTATTACAGAGAAGCTTTAGGACAGGAAAAAGAAGGAAACCGGTCTGCAGGCTATGAGGAAGCTCTCACAGCAGCAGGTTCTGCCTGCGTAAAAGCCCGGGATTATGATACAGCAAAAAGTCTTTATGAAGAGGCGTTAAACAGTGGGAAAACGGGAGAAAAACTGGAAAGCAGGATCTATAACCAGATGGGCTTATGCCAGATGGCTGAAGAGGACTATGACACAGCTGCTGATTCGTTTGATCAGGGATATAATGCCCTGATCACAGGATATCAGGCCGGAACAGGGGCAGAATTAGAGCAGGCTGCAGCTGCTATTCCACAGGAAGATACCGTTGGAATGGCACTTTTAAAGGAACTGGCCTATAACAAAGCAGTCTGCCTGGAATACAGCGGGCAGTACCGGGCGGCCCAGACAGAATTTGAACATTATATCTCTGTATTTGGGGCAGATGAAAATGCCCAGCATGAGATTGACTTTTTAAAGACCAGACAGGAGGAGTAGTATACCGGTGATCGATTTAAGTAAACTGGAAGAACAGGTCATACTGGCAGCGGTAAGCACCAGCGAGATGGACCAGGCAGAAAGCTCTCTAGATGAGTTAAAAGAACTGGCAGATACGGCCGGGGCAAAGACCGTAGGCCGGGTGATCCAGAACCGGGAAAGTATTCATCCGGGAACCTATCTGGGAAAAGGAAAGCTTCAGGAACTGCGGGAAATGCTTTATGAAACAGGGGCTACCGGCGTGATCTGTGACGATGAGCTTTCACCGGCCCAGCTTAAAAACCTGGAAGATATCCTGGATACAAAGGTCATGGACCGTACCATGGTCATTCTGGATATTTTTGCAGCCAGAGCCAATACAAGAGAAGGAAAGATCCAGGTAGAGCTGGCCCAGTTAAAATACCGTGCCATCCGTCTGGTAGGAATGCGTTCCTCTCTTTCAAGACTGGGCGGCGGTATTGGTACAAGAGGACCAGGTGAGAAAAAGCTGGAGACGGATCGCCGTCTGATCCATCAGCGCATCGGACAGTTAAAAAAAGAGCTGGAAGATGTAAAACGGCACCGTGAAGTGACCAGACAGCAGCGGGAAAAATATTTTGCCCTGACAGCTGCTATTGTAGGTTATACAAATGCAGGAAAGTCTACCTTATTAAACCGCCTTACAGGCGCCGGGATCCTGGCAGAAGATAAGCTGTTTGCCACACTGGATCCGACTACCAGAAGTTTTACTTTGGCGGATGGCCAGCAGATCCTTCTTACAGATACTGTTGGATTTATCAACAAATTGCCTCATCATCTGGTAGAGGCATTTAAAAGTACTCTGGAAGAGGCACGTTACTGCGATATTGTCCTCAATGTAGTGGACTGCTCTGATCCCCAGATGGACATGCACATGCATGTGGTAAAAGAGACGCTGCGGGAACTGGGCATTACAGATAAGACCGTTGTCACTGTATTTAACAAAACAGATAAATTAGAAGAAAGTGGTCTGCCTATTCCAAGAGATTTTTCCTCAGATTATCAGGTGCGGATTTCTGCTAAAACAGGAGATGGTTTACATGACCTGGAAGAAATACTGGGAAATATTATCCGAAGCAGACGGGTCTATCTGGAAAAGGTGTATCCTTATGCACAGGCGGGAAAGCTGCAGAGCATACGCAAATACGGTCAGCTGCTTTCCGAAGAATATACAGAAGAAGGCATAAAAGTAACAGCCTATGTACCGGCAGAACTGTTTGCAGGGCTGTATGCAGATGTGCCGGAAGAATAAGGATTAACATAAAAGGCTGCCGCAAAGGAGGAATGCGGCGGCCTTTATGCACTTTTGTGCGTTTACAAAGGAGAGCATAGAAAAAGGATGGGACATTATCTGCGGGCCTTTAAAAGAGCTGTATCCACTGCTTTTAAAAGAGCAGAGCAGGTATAGCGGGAAGACTCCGGAAATGTGAGATTTTCCGTAGACTGGGTGCTTATGATCTGGGGTGCCAGCTCTTCCATGGACGGCTGCATTAAGGGGTACATGGTGGAAACTGCTTCGTTTAAATGTACCAGGCTCACATCTAAGATCTGGTCGCTGTCAACGGTCACTTCTACATTTACCTGTTCATTTCCAAGGGTAAGACTGGCAGTGTAGAGGCCGGGTATGTAGAGACTGGCAGAAGGAGCTGCTTTTTTTGCAGGCCGGAACATGATAAAGCACAGGATGAGTAAAAGAAGGGCAAGACCAATAAAAATACCGGTATAAATGACTTCTTTCATCCGCAGCACAACGATCTTTGTCTTTGAACTCATAGGAAAGACCTCTGGGGGAATTTGTTACAGCATATGAAAGGAAAGGTAAAAATATGTCATTGCAGTTTATTGCAGGAGGCAGCGGCTCCGGAAAAACAAGATATCTTTACGAAAAGGTGATAAAAGAGTCACAGGAACATCAGGATATACAGTATCTTTTTATCGTGCCGGAGCAGTATACCATGCAGACCCAGAAGGAGCTGGCGCGCCTGCATCCAAGGCACGGCCTTTTCAACATTGACGTTTTAAGCTTTAAGCGTCTGGCTTATCGGGTTTTTGAAGACCTGGGCGTGCAGCTTCCGGTGGTTCTTGACGATATGGGAAAATCCATGGTTATCCGCAAGGTAGCGGGAAAGCTGAAAAAAGACTTAAATCTTTACGGCGGACATTTGGAGCAGCCCGGTTTTATCAGCCAGTTAAAATCCCAGATCTCAGAGCTGAGTCAGTACGGCGTCAGTGTAGAAGACCTGGAAATGGTGGAAGCGGAAACTGACCGTACTCTTTTAAAAGAAAAACTGGGGGATCTGAAGACTATTTATAAAGGGTTTAAGGATTATATAGAGTCCCATTATATTACTGCAGAGGAAATTTTAGATATTTTATGCAGGAAACTGCCACAGTGGGAACCATTAAAAAGCAGCGTCATCTTACTGGACGGCTATACCGGCTTTACGCCTGTGCAGTACCGTCTGGCAGAGCTGTTTATGATCCATGCAAGAGAGGTTTTATGCTGTATTACTGCAGATCCAAGAGAAATGCTGTATAAAGAATGCAGTATGCAGCATTTGTTTTACATGGGGCGGCATACAGTGTGCAGATTAAAGAAAATGGCAGAGGAACACCATATTTCTATAGAAAAAGAAGTGTGGTGCGATCACCGCCCAGCCTGGCGTTTTAAGGACAGTCAGGAACTGGATTTTCTGGAGCAGAACCTGTACCGTTATAATGGAAAAATATGGGAAAAACAGCCGGAAGATATTCTGATCTACAGAGGAAAAAATCCTGCAGAAGAAACGGCTTATGTGTGCAGCTGCATCAATGAAAAGGTGCAGAAAGAGGGACTGCGCTACCGGGATATGGCAGTGGTTACAGGAGATCTGGCTTCCTATGGAAAAGAGATCGCCCACCGCTTTGACGAGGCGGGTATCCCCTATTTTTTAGATGATAAAAAAAGCATTCTGGAAAATCCTTTTATTGAGCTTATAAGAGCCGCTCTGGATGCAGTAAAAGACTGCTCCTATGAGAGCATTTTCCGGTATTTAAAGACAGGTTTTGTATATGATGAGCAGTATCCGGCAGATTCGGCCCAGGTGCTTACAGACCGCATGGAAAATTATGCAAGGGCATTAGGCATACGGGGCTGGAAAAACTGGGATATGACCTGGGAGAAGCCGTGCAGAGGGGGCGAACGATTAAACCTTGAGGAACTGAACCAGTACCGCACATGGGTGTTAGAGCCTTTAAAAACGCTGCGTCAGGCATTTAAAGAGGAAAATGCTACCATTTCTTCTGTTACCACCGTTTTACGCCAGGTCCTTGAGACCATGAAATTAGAAGAAAAGCTGGAAAGTTTCAGCAATTATTTCCTGGAACGAAAAGAACCGGGAGATGAGAACCGGGCAAGAGAATACAGCCAGGTCTATGAGCGTGTTATGGAGCTTTTGGAGCGTCTGGAAGGCCTTTTAGGGGACGAAAAGGCGGATATGAAAAACTATATCCAGATCCTGGATGCCGGTTTTGAGGAGATCAAGATCGGTGTGCTCCCGGCAACAGCGGACCAGGTGATGATCGGAGATATTACCCGAAGCCGTCTGGAGTCTGTAAAAGTATTATTTTTTACAGGCGTCAACGAAGGCATTGTTCCCCAGAGAAAAGCAGGGGGAAGCCTGTTAAATGACGGGGACAGAGAGGTATTTAAAAGCCTGCACATGGAACTGGCGCCTACTGCAAGGGAAGAAGGCTGTATCCAGAAGTTTTATCTCTATCTTATGCTTTCCAAGCCTTCAAACCAGCTGGTGATCACCTATGCAGCCATGAATGGTCAGGGAAAAAGCAGTCATCCTTCCAGTCTGGTTGGTGAGATACGAAAACTGTTCTCGGAGCTGGTGCAGAAAGAAGAAACTTCCATTGAGCATCCGGTATGGACAGCCAGGGACGGTCTGCAGCAGCTGATCGCAGGCCTTAGGGAAGCAGGAGATAAAAACCTGGATCAGCTAAAAGAAGTCCAGGGAGAATTTCTGGAACTGTTCCGCCGGTTTTATGGAAAAGAAGAGTATAAAAAGCTGGTGGAAAAACTGACAGATGCAGCCTTTTTTGTCTATGAAGACAAGGGAATCGGCCGGGCGGCAGCCAGAGCCCTTTATGGTCAGAATCTCCAGGGAAGTGTTACAAGGCTGGAGCAGTTTGCAGCCTGCGCCTATGCCCATTTCTTAAAATATGGACTGGAATTAATGGAGCGCCAAGAATACCAGTTAGAGGCAGTGGACATGGGAAATCTTTTCCACCAGTCTTTGGACCAGTGTTTTCAGGTGATCCACGAAAATGGCATGGACTGGAGCAATATTACAGAAAAAGAGCGGAAAGAACTGGTAAAAAAGTGTGTGGATCAGGTAACAGCCCAGTATGGAAATACCATTATGTCCAGTTCTGCCAGAAACACCTATCTGGCAAAGCGTGTAGAGCGCATTACTGACCGCACCATATGGGCGCTGGCAGAACAGGTGAAAAAAGGGGATTTTGTGCCTTCCGGCTTTGAGGTGTCTTTCTCTGCCATTGACAATTTAAAAGCAATGAAGATCCGCCTGTCAGAAGATGAAGAACTGCTGTTAAAGGGCCGCATCGACCGCCTGGATCTGTGCGAAGATGAAAAACATGTGTATGTAAAGATCATAGATTATAAGTCAGGAAATACTTCCTTTGACCTGGCGGCGCTGTACTATGGCCTGCAGCTTCAGCTGGTAGTCTATATGGATGCGGCTCTGGAAATGGAAGAGCGGAAGCATCCGGGAAAAACAGCGGTTCCGGCGGGGATCTTCTATTATAACATCAAAGACCCAATGGTGAAAAAAGAAGGAGAAATGACGACGGAGGAGATCGAACAGCAGATCCTAAAGCAGCTGCGCATGAACGGCCTTGTAAACAGTGACTTAGAGGTGATCCACCACCTGGATCGTGAGATACAGAAGGAGTCGGATGTAATACCTGTTGCAATGAAAGACGGTTATGTCCAGGAGGCAAAATCCAGCGTAGCGGGACAGAAACGTTTTGATGCCCTGCGTCATTATGTAGGAGGCAGGTTAAAACGTTCCGGCCAGTCTATTTTAAAGGGAGAAAATGGGCTTCTTCCCTACAAAGATGGGGACAGGACGGCCTGTGATTACTGCCCCTACCATGCAGTCTGCGGCTTTGACACAAAAACAGCCGGATATGGTTTTAAGCGGCTGCGCTCCATGAAGCCGGAAGAGGTATGGCAGGAGATCGAAGAAAACAACGGTAAAAAAGAAAATAAAAACGGGGAAGGGGATGAATAACAGATGAAATGGACAGAAAAACAGCAGCAGGTCATAGACAGCCGGAATCGGAACCTGCTGGTATCTGCGGCAGCCGGAAGCGGAAAAACAGCAGTATTGGTAGAACGCATTATCTCCATGATCAGTGAAGGTCCTTCTCCTTTCAATATTGACCAACTTCTGGTAATGACCTTTACCAATGCGGCAGCTTCTGAGATGCGGGAGCGTATTGGGGCGGCAGTAGAGAAGAAGCTGAAAGAAGATCCGGGAAATGAGCATCTCTGGCTCCAGGCGGCGCTGATCCCCCAGGCCCAGATCATGACCATTGACAGCTTTTGTCTGGACCTGATCCGGAACCATTATAATACACTGGATATTGACCCGGCCTTTCGCATCGGGGATGAAGGCGAATTGACCCTTTTAAGGGGAGATGTAATGGAACAGGTGCTGGAAAGCTGCTATGAGGAAGCGGATGACGGATTTATCCAGTTTTCCGAGCAGTTTGGCAGTGGAAAATCAGATAAGGCAATGGAAGATGTGATCTTACAGGCATGGCAGTTTTCCCAGAGCCATCCATGGCCGGAAGAATGGCTTTCCCAGTGCAGACAGCAGATGGAGGCAGAGGCAGCCGGAAATCTGGACTCCAGTGTGTGGATGCAGTTTTTATTAAAGGATGTAAGCCTTCAGATGGAAGAACTGGCAGCCCAGGCAGAGGAAGCCTTGGAGCTGGCCAGAGAGGAAAACGGGCCTTTTGTGTACGAACCTATGCTGATGAATGATGTAAGCAGGTTAAAGAAAGTCAAAGAGGCTGCGGATACAGGCTCTTTTCAGGCTTTTTATCAGGCTGTAAATGAACTGGTCTTTGACCGGCTGGCAGCAGCCAGAAGCAAGGACATTGACCCGGATAAAAAGGCATTTGCAAGTGAGATCCGCACCAGAGTGAAAAAGGCGGCAGAAAAATGCCGGGATACCTACGGAAGCCAGTCGCAGGAAGAGGCAGCAGCGGGAATCCGCAATACGAAAACAGTTATAAATGTTCTGCTGGACATGGTAAAACGCTTTGATACGGCCTATACAGAAGCAAAAAGAGAGCGGAATGTGCTGGATTTTAATGATCTGGAGCACCTGGCGTTAAAGGTGCTGGTAGAGAAAAATGAAGGTATTGAAGATACGGAAGGCGGGGATACCGGGGAAAATGGCATCTTGCATCCGTCTGCAGCTGCAAAAGAGTTAAGCGAACAATACGAGGAGATCCTGGTAGATGAATACCAGGACAGCAACCTGGTCCAGGAAACACTGATCTGCAGCATTTCCAGGGAACGGCTGGGCCAGCCAAATGTATTTATGGTAGGTGACGTGAAACAGAGTATTTATCGTTTCCGTCTGGCAAGACCAGAGCTGTTTATGGAAAAATATGATACCTACAGCCGGGAAGAAAGCAGCTACCAGATGATCGAGCTGCAGCAGAATTTCCGAAGCCGGGCCAGTGTACTTACCTGTATCAATGATATTTTCTACCAGATCATGACCAAAAATCTGGGGGGCATCCGTTATACCAGGGAAACAGCCCTGTATCCGGGAGCAGAATTTGAAGAAACGGACAAAAAAGCTGGTATCCCAGTGCAGCTTTTGGTGGCAGACACAGGCTCAGAAGCCTTTAAACAGCTGGATGAAGATACCGCAGATTATACAGCCAGAGAACTGGAAGCCAAAATGATCGCGGAGCAGATCAAAAGCTTTACAGATGAAAAAAACGGGCTGTATGTGTGGGATAAAGAGGGGCAGGTTTACAGGAAAGCCTGCTACAAAGATATGGTCATTCTGCTCAGAAGTATGAGTGGCTGGTCGGAAGTGTTTGTAAATGTACTGATGAACGAAGGAATCTCGGCTGTGGCCCAGACAAGGACGGGCTATTTTGCCACCACAGAGGTGGAAACTGTGCTGAGCCTGCTGTCTGTGATCGATAATCCTATGCAGGACATCCCCATGGCTGCAGTCCTACGTTCTCCGGTTATCGGCATGAATGATAATGAAATGGCATGGATGATGGCAGCTTATAAGCGGTATACGGAAAAGAACCAGGACAGAGGCGTGTATGCGGCGTGGAAGCTGTGGGAAGAGTGCAGACTTCAGGAGAAAACTGGGGACACAGTTGAAGAAGATTTAGAAAATGTAATCTCAGTGGGCCGTGTGGAAATTCCTGCAAAAACCGCCCGCTCTATCTGGAAAAAACTGGAAAAATTTGCAGCGCTCACGGAAGAACTGCGCCAGGATGCCAGATATCTTCCTGTCCATGAACTGCTGTATCAGATCTACCGGAAAACAGGCTATTACGATTATGTTTCATCTATGCCTGCAGGTGAGACCCGTAGGGCCAATCTGGACATGCTGACGGAAAAGGCGGCAGCTTATGCTTCCACCAGTTACAGAGGCTTGTTCCACTTTGTAAGATATATTGAAAAGCTGAAAAAGTACGATACAGATTTCGGAGAAGCGTCACCGGGAGATGAAGGGAATTCTGTTCGTATTATGAGTATCCACAAGAGCAAAGGCCTGGAATTTCCAGTTGTATTTTTAGCAGGAATGGGAAAGAAATTTAACAAGCAGGACGCCTATGGGCAGTTGCTTTTAGATGCAGATCTGGGAGCTGCCGCAGATGAAATGGACCTAAACCTGCGCACCAAAGCGCCAACCCTTAAAAAAATGGCCATCAGACGGCGGATGGAGTTAGAGTCTATGGGAGAAGAACTGCGCGTGCTCTATGTTGCCATGACCCGTGCAAAAGAGGTCCT
>CAVDQU010000012.1:0-31981 GCA_963611035.1 Agathobaculum sp. | reverse complement strand
GTAGACGGCTTCTGCCAGGACATGAAATCACAGTCCGGATTTGCTTCACAGCCATAATATAAACGGCCCTTCTTGGTCTTTTTACGTACTACTTCTTTTCCGCACTTCGGACAAGGTACGCCGATCTTTTCCAGATATGGTTTTGTATTCTTGCATTCTGGGAAACCAGGGCATGCAAGGAACTTTCCATGAGGACCATATTTTACTACCATATGGCGTCCGCACTGGTCACAGATCTCATCGGTCACTTCGTCCTCGATCTTAACAGATTCCAGTTCTTTCTGGGCAATGTTTACTGCCTCATCCAGGTCTGGATAGAAGTTTCGGATAATGGTCTTCCATGCTACTGTGCCATCTGCCACACGGTCCAGCAACGTTTCCATATTAGCAGTAAAGCTTAAGTCCACGATACTTGGGAAAGATTTTTTCATAATGCGGTTTACCACTTCGCCCAATTCTGTTACATAAAGATTTTTATTTTCCTTTGCAACATAGCGTCTGGCAATAATGGTTGTGATGGTAGGCGCATAGGTACTTGGACGGCCAATGCCCTGCTCTTCCATTGCTTTTACCAGAGAAGCTTCTGTATAGTGAGCCGGCGGCTGTGTAAAATGCTGGCTTGGCTGAAGCTCTGCCAGCTTTAACTCCATTCCGTTTTCAATGACTCCCAGAACCTGTTTTTTCTCTTCTTCATCATCAGCGTCTACATAAACAGACATAAAACCGTCAAATGATAAGCGGGATGCTGATGTTGTAAACATATGCTTTCCGGCACGGATCTTTACGGAAGTGGTCTCATATACAGCCGGAGCCATACGGCTGGCTGTAAAGCGCTTCCAGATCAGCTGATACAGACGGAAAAGATCTCTTGGCAGGGATTCTTTTACCATAACCGGAGTCAGGGTAATATCCGTAGGACGAATGGCTTCATGTGCATCCTGGATCTTACCTGTATTTTTTGCAGAAGTCTCTCCTGCTGCTGCGTAATTTTCACCATAATGTTCTTTGACAAAAGAACGTGCTGCTGCGTCTGCTTCATCTGCTACACGGGTGGAATCCGTACGCAGATAAGTGATCAGACCAATGGTTCCATGTCCTTTCACCTCAACACCTTCATACAGCTGCTGGGCAATACGCATGGTCTTCTGTGTAGAAAAGTTCAATGCCTTGGAAGCTTCCTGCTGTAAGGTACTGGTAGTAAATGGGATGGGCGCTTTTTTAATGCGCTCGCCTTTTTTTACTTCATCTGCTACATAGCTGACGCCTTCTAAGTCCTTTAAAATAGCATCCAGTTCTTCTTTGCTGTGGATCACAGACTTGCTTCCCTTTGCGCCATCTTCATTTGCCAATCCATAATACTTGGCATCTAACGGCTTTTTGCTTCCAGCTACATTTAACATTGCATCCAGATTCCAGTATTCTTCTGGAATAAATGCATTGATCTCATCTTCTCTGTCACAGATCATGCGCAGTGCCACAGACTGTACACGGCCAGCACTTAAGCCTCTTTTTACCTTTGCCCATAAAAGAGGGCTGATACGGTAACCAACCATACGGTCTAACATACGTCTGGTCTGCTGTGCGTTGACCAGGTTCAGATCCAGCTCTCTCGGAGCCTTTAAGGATGCCTTTACAGCATTTTTTGTAATTTCATTAAAACTGATACGGTATACCTGTTTATTTTTAAGCTCATCCAGTTTCAGAGCCTTCATCAGATGCCAGGAGATCGCCTCTCCCTCACGGTCAGGGTCCGTTGCCAGATAAATCTTATCTGCTTTTTTTACTTCCTTGCGCAGCTTGGCAAGTACATCCCCCTTTCCTCTGATGGTAATATATTTTGGTTCGTAGTCGTGTTCCGGATCAAAGCCTAACTGGCTTTTTGGCAGATCTCTTACATGACCGCCGGAAGCGTCTACCTCATAATTGCTTCCTAAAAACTTTTTTATGGTCTTCACTTTTGCAGGTGACTCTACGATTACCAGATGATTCGCCATTGTAAACTCCTTATTCCTGTTCCTAAATTTATGGCCATATCCCCAACAATAGTCCCGGTATTTTCCAGGAACTTTTTATATTTTCATGGTCAGATACGCATTTTGGAACTGTCTCAGGCCTTTAAAACAGCTTTTTCGTATAATAAAGCCCTGTTGTCCTCACTGCATATCCGCCAAGTTCTAATTCCAGAAGTGCATCCATAGACTGGCTGACTGACAGTCCTGTCTTTGATGCTATTTCCTCTATATGGCGCGGTTCGGAATCTAGGCAACTATACACCATTTTTTCTTTCTTTGCAAGTCCCTTCTGCTTTTTTTCAGAAAGCTTTTCTTTCTCTTTTACAAAAATCCCCAGATTTTCAAGGACTGTTTCCGGTGAAAGAAGGACCTGTGCTCCCTCTGCGATCAGCCGGTTGCAGCCTGTACTTAAGGCATCTGTAATCCGCCCGGGAAGGGCATAGATCTCTTTTCCCTGCTCTAATCCAGACTGTGCCGTAATAAGGGAACCACTTTTTTCTTTTGCCTCTATGACCAGGATAACATCGGAAAGTCCACTGATGATCCGGTTCCGTATGGGAAAGTTTCTCGGCACCGGGGGAGTTTTTAAAGCATATTCTGAGATCAGTCCCCCATGAAAAGGAATATTTTCATATAACTCATAATTGCTTCTTGGATAACACTGGTCCACACCACAGCCAAGCACTGCATAGGTCATTCCGCCTCCATCCAATGCTCCCTCATGGCCTGCGCCATCAACGCCCAGCGCCATACCGCTGATGATCTGGACACCGGAAGCGGCCAACTCTTTCGCCATATAAGCAGCTGCTTCTCTTCCATAGGCGGTACAATTTCTGGCGCCGATCACAGCCGCAGTAGCTTTCTCTTCTTTTGGAAGGCTTCCCTTTACATAAAGTCCTAAGGGATAGTCATATACAGAATAAAGCCGTTTTGGGTACTCTTCATCCAAAGGTGTGATAAAGCAGATCCCTTTTTCACTTAGTTTATAATATTCCTCTTCCAGTCTGGAAAATTCCACTTTCCATGCATCAAAACGGCGGACATTTTCTTCCTTTTTAAAGATTCCTTTTTCCCATAATCGTGTTCCTTCTATATAATATGCCTGCCGGAAACTACCTGCTTCCTCCCCGATCCGGCGTATCTGCATCGCTCCGGCATCTGGCAGGTGGCACAGCCAGTATAAAAATACTTTCTCTAATGTCTCTGTCCCCATATGCGTTCCTCCAATGCCCTGTAGCCGAAAGCTTCTGATAAATGTTCTTTCTGGATCCATTCTTCCCCAGCCAGGTCTGCAATGGTCCTTGCCGTCTTTAACACTCTGTGATAACCTCTGGCACTTATGCCTCTGGCTTCATATACCCGTCTTGCAAAACGCTTCTCCGGCTCCTTTAGTTTACAGAACTGCTGGATCTCTTTCTGCCCCATACGGCTGTTATTTCGTACATCTGTCCCCTGGAAACGATGGGTCTGTATCTTTACTGCTTTCTCCACACGGCTTCGTATGGACGCAGAATCTTCATTTTCCATGGTCTGGCCTTCCAGCTCTGAAAATGCAACCGGTGCAGCTTCCACGCAGATGTCAAAACGCTCTAAAATGGGTCTTGAAAGCCGGTTTAAATAGTTTTGTATCTGCATAGGTGTACAAGTACACCGGCTTCTGTCTGGGAAAAAACCGCAGGGACAGGGATTCATGGCTCCAAGGATAAGAAAATCTGCTGGAAATTCATAGCTTCCTGCTACACGGCTTACTGTAATACGGTGTTCCTCCAAAGGTTCTCTAAGTGCCTCTATAGCACCTCTGCTGAAATGAGGCAACTCATCTAAAAATAAAACGCCGCCGGAAGCAAGGGACAATTCCCCTGGTTTTGGCACTTTTCCTCCTCCAGTAAGTCCCTGAGGGGAAATGGTATGATGGGGACTGCGAAAAGGTCTTTGAGAAAGTAATGGCTGTCCCTTGGGAAGCAGGCCGCAAAGACTGTATATTTTTGATATTTCTATATTTTCTTCCCAGGAAAGGGCCGGGAGAATGGTAGGGATACGTTTTGCTACCATGGATTTTCCTGTTCCGGCACTTCCGCACATTAAAAGGCCATGTCTTCCGGCTGCAGCTACCTCTGCTGCCCGGCGCAAAACGCTCTGGCCGCAGATTTCTTTAAAATCAAAGGGATACTCCGGTTTAAATGTACGGCTGTTTATTGTCTCCGGCACTTCCTGGACTATATCTTCAAAACTTTTCAGTGATAATACTTCCTGTAAATGGCGAAGAGATCTTATACCTATGATCTGTATCCCTTCTACCAAAGCCCCTTCTGCCATATTTGACATTGGCAAAAGACATCTGCGAAAACCCATTTGCTTTGCTGCGGATACCAGGACCAATACGCCTCTTACCGGTTTTACACTGCCGTCCAGTCCCAGTTCCCCAATTAAAAGGGAATCTTTTAACCTTTCTGCTGACAACAGTTCAAAAGCCCCTAAAACTGCTGCTGCAATAGGAAGATCAAAGGCTGTCCCCTCTTTTCTGCTTCCTGCCGGTGACAAATTGACCGTAATCTTTTTGGCTGGGAGCCGAAAATCTGAGTTTTTCAGAGCCGTCCTAACCCGCTCCTGAGCCTCCCGTACCTCCAGTGCCAGCTGTCCGGAAATAGAAAATCCCGGCAATCCGTTAGATACATCTGCTTCTACAGATACCAGAAATCCATCCATACCCCGGATCCCGGCACTGTTTATCTTCGTAAACATGCGCAATGCTCCTTCCTATTCTCTTAAACTCTTTTTCGTTTCTGCGAAATAAAAATAGGATTCATGAAATGTAAGATAATAGATACATTAGAATAAAAAATATAGAATAATAGACAATCCCAGTGTATCCAAGGAAAGAGCAAATTGCAAGCAAATTTTAGTAAATACTCAATGTTTGTGTTCCAAATGCTATGATCTAAATTTAATCAAGGTCATTGAAATTCTGTCATAAGGGGACGAAAACGCAGGGGCAGATGATTTCTCTGACAGGCCAGATTCTTCCTTTGTTCAATAGCAATGGCTGTAAAAAAAGTCTTCCAGAGTTTTTTCCAGTCCTCCTCTTCATTCTGCATCTGCAGTTTTTCCAGTTCCTCTGGTGAAAGCTCTGCCAGAAACCATTTTTTACCTTTTTCGTGGACTGCCGCTTTTCCTCTTTTCATATCACAGATCAGCCAGTTTTCCTCTGGCAGACGATCTGCAAAATAAGGTGCGATCAGCTCCAGCACATCATTTTGGGGCTGTATCTTTCCCATTAAAATGCCTTTCTCCATCTGTGAAAAACGCAAAAATTCAATAAACTGGTGCTTTTCATTGTATACACTGCGGCACAGCTTAAACACCTCATGAACCGCAGGAATCTGAAGCTGGTCAGCTGCAGATGCGCCCCGCAGGAACAGTACCTTCAAATATCGGTATATCTTATCTGCCCGCAGTGGATCTTTACTGAGACAGGCTATATATAGCTGTTCCTGGATCTGGGAGTTTAAACGCAGTCTCACTGTTTCCATTACTTTTTTTACCTTTTCCCCAGCTGGAATGCATTCCACATAAGAGGCAAAAAGTTCTACATTTTCTCCGCTGTTCTTTATCTCAAGACGCAGCTCATCCTGTGGGATCTTACTGACGCCTGCATCATAAATGCCGCTTAGGATCCCTTCGTAAGTAGGTTCACATACAAAAACGGTCATATGTTTTCTCCTGTTCCTTTACAACTGCCCAAATACAGCACTTCCTGCTGCTTCTTTTACCAGAGCATCCTGAAACAGACCTGTTTTTTCTTCTTCCAGATGCATATCATCAAAGAGAGATAACTGCCTGTAACTGTTCCTGTTTTCTATATCCCACACTTTCCGCCTTTCATCTCCTATCAAGGCACTGGCGATCCCATCTTCGTCCAACCGGAAAGAAGTTTCCATTTTCCCGGAACAGGTGATAAAATAACGAGCTCGCTTTAACACTACTCCTATCCGTTTTAAACCGTCAAAATCCAGTTTTCCCTGCTTTCTGGCAGCAATGATCCGTCTGGCTGACTTTACTCCCACACCAGGGATGCGAAGGAGCTGCTCATAGGAAGCCTTATTTACCTCTACAGGAAAATCCTTCAGATTCTGCAGCGCCCAGTCACACTTGGGATCCAGAAACAGATTAAAATTCGGCTTTTTCTCAGAAAGAAGTTCCTCTGCTTTAAATCCATAAAAGCGTAACAGCCAGTCTGCCTGATAAAGCCTGTGTTCCCTTAAAAGAGGCGGGCCTCCTGGCAGAGACGGCAGATGACTGTCTTCATTGACCGGAACATAGGCAGAATAAAAAACACGTTTTAAACCAAAGTTATGGTAAAGAGCCTGAGTAACAGAAATCATCTGGAAATCATTTTCCGGGGTGGCACCTACGATCATCTGGGTGCTCTGACCGGCAGGTACAAAGGCTTTGGTCCCATAGTGATGTTCTTTTAGGACCAGCGCTGGGCTGTCCATCCCGTCAGCCAGCGCCACTGTCTCTTTTTCTGTCAGTTCCGGCCGTATAAGAGAGGCGCCTCCTGCAAAACCGGCTCTGTCAGAGGGATACAGCTTCTTATATCCCCTGTCATATCCTAACAATCGTCCGGATAAAGCGATCCCCTGCTGTACCTGGCGCATAGGAGCCAATATCTTTTCTCTCGTCTTTCCAGGTGCCAGTTCCCGCAGACCGGCCGCTGTGGGAAGCTCCAGGTTAATGCTCATACGGTCTGCCAAAAATCCCGTCCGCTCTACCAGTTCCCTGGAAGCGCCGGGAATGGATTTTACATGGATATAACCATTAAAATGGTATACATTCCTCAGCTTATATAGAGTCTCATAGATCAGCTCCATGGTATGATCCGCTGTAGAAAGGATACCGGAACTTAAAAACAGACCTTCAATATAATTTCTCCTGTAAAATTCCATGGTAAGGGTACATACTTCATCTGGAGTAAAGGCAGTGCGCAGTGTGTCATTGCTGCACCGGTTTACACAGTATTTGCAGTCATAGATACACTGATTGGTAAAAAGGATCTTTAACAGGGATATACATCTCCCGTCCGCCGCAAAACTGTGACAGATACCTGCTTCTGAAGAATTTCCCAGATGCCCTTTCTTTCCTCTGCGCTCTACGCCGCTGGAGGTGCAGGCAACGTCATATTTGGCCGCATCCGTAAGTATTTTCAGTTTTTCCTCTATAGTAAGATTTTCCTGTATCAGCATTTCATCACCGTCCGAACATTTGTTTGTTTTTATATTACCACAACGTAGCTACAAACGCAATGGCAAAGTCGAACATTTGTTCTAAAATATGGCAATTCACAAACACAGGGCAAAAAACACGGCAGCATCGCGCATTTTACGCCATACTGCCGTGTTATTAAGATCATCCTGACAGGTGATACTTTATTAATATATTAATCCCTGTAACCATTTGGATTCATGCTCTGCCATTTCCAGGAGTCTGCACACATCTCTTCAATTCCCTTTTCTGCTACCCATCCAAGTTCTTCTTTTGCCTTGGTACAGTCAGAATAGCAGGTTGCGATATCTCCGTCCCTGCGTGGCTGGATCTCATACTTTAAGGTCTTTCCACAAGCCTTTTCATAAGCGTGGAGCACATCTAATACACTGTATCCAACGCCGGTTCCCAGGTTGTAGATGCTGACGCCCTCTTTTGCTTCCAGCTTCTTCATAGCCTTTACATGGCCCTTTGCCAGGTCTACTACATGGATGTAATCTCTGACGCCGGTTCCGTCTGGAGTGTCATAATCATTGCCAAATACATTCAAATGATCCAGTTTGCCAATAGCTACCTGTGCGATATAAGGTACCAGATTGTTTGGGATACCCTTAGGATCTTCGCCAATAAGACCGCTTTCATGAGCACCGATCGGGTTAAAGTAACGAAGGAGCATTACGTTCCATTCCGGATCTGCGGTATGCAGGTCAGTAAGGATCTGCTCTAACATTCCCTTGGTGCGTCCGTAAGGATTGGTGATCTCCCCCTTCGGGCACTTTTCTGTGATCGGGATTTCAGCCGGATCACCGTAAACAGTTGCAGAAGAACTGAATACAATGTTCTTAACTCCGTGATTTCTCATCTCATCACATAGGATCAAAGTTCCGGTGATATTATTATTATAATATTCAAGAGGTTTGTGGACAGACTCTCCTACAGCTTTTAAGCCTGCAAAATGGATCACTGCCTCAATATCTTCATTGTCAAAGATCTCTTTTACTTTTGGCTGATCTAACAGGTCTACCTCATAAAATTTTAACTTCTTTCCTGTGATCTGCTCTACTCTGTCTAAAGCCTTTTTGCTGGAGTTATAAAGATTATCTGCCACTACTACCTCATAACCTGCATTTAACAGTTCCACACAGGTGTGGCTGCCTATATATCCGGCTCCTCCGGTCACTAAAATAGCCATTGCATTATCCTCCTTGTTTCTCACATCTTTCTTCCCAGAAAGTTCCCAGGACTTCTACTGTTAATAGTATAGCGTTAAATCGCCCCAATAACAATGCACATTTTTTCTGTCTTCCTACGATTTTCTTTTTATCATCTTATTTTTCCAGGACCTGGTCTTTCTCAAACACATCCCGCATTTTCCCAATGGCCTTTTTCTCGATCCTGCTCACATAAGACCGGGAAATACCTAAAACTGCGGCAACCTCCCGCTGGGTGTGTTCTTTTCCTTTAAACAGGCCATAGCGCATGGAGATCACCTGTTTTTCACTTTCCGTAAGACAGGCGTCAAAAGCTTCATACAGTTCTTTGATATCTTGGTCTAATATAAGCTGGTCAATAGTCCTGGGATTTTCCATTTCGATCACATCTACCAGGCTGACCGTTTCCCCGTCTTTATCTGTACCAATAGGCTCAAACAATGAAACTTCCTTTGCCCGCTTCTTTCCAGCCCGAAGGAGCATAAGGATCTCATTTTCCACGCATCTTGCCGCATAGGTGGCCAGTCTGGAACCCTTATCCGCATCAAAGGTATTCACGGCCTTGATCAGTCCAATGGTCCCTGCGGAAAGCAGGTCTTCTGTATCATATTCCTGACATTGATATTTTTTTACCACATGAGCCACCAGGCGCATGTTATGTTCGATCAGCATATTTCTGGCAGTCTGGTCGCCTTCTTTGCAGCGTTTCAGGTACAGCTTTTCTTCTCCGTGGTATAGTGGTTTCGGAAAAGTCTTCAAAAAAAGCCACCCCGCATATTCTTACTTACATACTATGCGAAGGCGGCTTGCCCGGTGCTATTCCCACTGAAAGGGGCTAAAAAACACCCTATATATTATAACAAATATTTTAACAGATATTCTTCAAAAGCCTTTAAGGTTTCTTTTACATCCCTTTCCCGCTCTTTTTTGTCTGCAAGGCGGACAGCCCGGGGATTCATGTTTTTAAAATCTGCTGTATCCTCATAAAAATACTCCCGTTTTCCATTTGGATAACACTAGGCAAACCACCAGTCCTCCGGCATGATCACTTCTTTTTTTATATACCTGACAGCTTCTGTTATCAGCCCGTCTGTTATATGATCCACCTGATACCCACGGTAATAACCGTCCCGTGACTCTGCCTTTGTATCAAACAGACAGAAGCCTGCAAACAGATTATGCTCTACTTCTCTTAAGCACATCATGAACAAAGGATTTAAGGAATAAGATCCCGCAGCCATGGGCTCCCTCCGGATCCAGCAGATCTGCTAAGAACCGGCACATGACCACTTCTTTTTCATGAACCTGTAAAACCCGGAAAACATTATAGGATGATAATGAGGTGTATGGTGGGATCTTCTCACACTCCGTGCTGACTTTAAATAACAACTCCCTATAAGTTTCCATTCCCATTGTCACTCTCATTTTTCAGCTGTATCATTTTCTTCTCCCAATGTAAACAACGGCTTATATTTATGGCCATCTATGCTGTGGTTATAAGCCATAGCCTCGTAGTCCAAAACCTGCTTTCTGTTTGGATTTTCCTCGGATTCTGCCTCTGACCAGGACTGATAATTTCCCTCTTTATCATAAAATCCCAGAAAATGAAGGACCGGATAGGTCTGGGACAGATCTAAGAGGAAACGGTTGTATGGGGTCATATCAAGACCTGCCAGTTTCAAAACATAAGAAGACAGATATACAGCTCCCAGTTTTCCCATATCTTTTGAAGGCTGTTCATAGTTGGTCCAGATGATAAACGGAGTCTCATACCACATTAAACGATCCTGAACAGGCACTTCATAACTTGGTGTGCCGTACACCTCATCAAAAAACTCATCTTCCACGCTTGGCTGGTGATCCCCAAACATAACGATCATGGTAGGTTCATCGTTGTGGCTGAAATAATCTAATAAATAGGCAAAGGCATCATCGGAACGCTTTACCAGAGAAAGATACTGGTCTGCTTTTGGATATTTTCCTTCCATATCACCAGTCAGCCACACAGTCTGGTCAAACTCATCAAAGGTTCCCTCATAGCCGCCATGGTTCTGCATGGTAACATTAAATAAAAACAGCTTTTCCTGTGGATTTTCTTTATCCTCTACTACCTGGATCAGCTTTTCAAAATCTCCCTGGTCACTGGTGTAATAACGCAGCTGCTCGCTGTTTTCAAAGTAATCCCAGTCCAAAAACTCATCAAATCCCATGTTGGCATAGCAGGTATTCCTGTTCCAGTTCTCACCTGGATAAGGATGCATGGCTACAGTACGGTATCCCTGGTCTTTCATAGTACTTACCATAGTCCTGGCATCTGGTTTTACATTAAACTGGTATGCAATGGAGTTAGAAGGAAGCATAGCAACAGAATCTCCGGTAAGGAACTCAAATTCAGAGTTGCTGGTCATAGAGCCAAATACCGGCATACACAGATTTCCTTTTATGGTATTTTCCGTCAGACTGTTGATAAACGGAAAATATTCCTGGTTTGTGGAAAAATCTCCAACTACCCGCAGATCAGATAAGCTTTCATTCATAATACAGATCAGGTTAACCGGCTGCGTCGTCACTTCGTGAGATAAAATCTCATCGTTAGTCGTATATCCTGCATCTCCAGTTTCCTTCTCTTGCTCTTCTTCTGCGGAAATTTCCTCATAAATGTTTTCCAGCCGCCCATGACTGTATTCTGCAGGCGGTCTCTTTACTACATACTGAAGGGACAGAGCTGTGGATAAAATATAGCCGCAGGACTCATAGGTGTCATTCACTGCCCACATGTTGATCCCCATTTGATGGGCGGGAACAATACTGTGGAAAAATCCGAAAACAAAAGCCGCCGCTGTTCCCACACAGGAAACTCCAAAGATCAGACGCTTCTTTAAGGTTAAGCCTTTTATATGGATTGGGAAAAACCAGAGGATAATGTTTGCCCCTATCACTGCTTTTGCCGCCTGCATCATCTGATGAGTAATATTAAAGGCATAATTGCCGGATACCGTCATCGCCGTACGCACTGCCAGCACGTCCCAGATCATGATCGGACGGTTGCGGAAATCCACTACAAATGTTTCTGCAAAAGATATTAAAAGTAACGCAACGGACACAATGGGCACCGATATACGGGTCGTTCCTGTAATGCCTGTAAAAGCCAGATACAGCACATAGGCCCAGCAGATATTTAAAACTGCCATGAAAACCGGGATATTTTCCAGGTTTCCTGTTACATACTCAAATAAATAATATGACAGGCATGGAACAAGAAAAAGACACAGATAGCCTGTGCCTTTCATGATATATTGACATATGGTCAGAAAAAGATTGCTGCTTTTAGCAGGTACTTTTTTTGTGATCACATTTTCTGTATTCTTAGTTTCCTCTGTGTTTCTGGTTTCTTCTGTCACCGGCGTCTATCCTTCTCTTCCCGTATCACCACTTATCTGGGATATCATTTTTCGCACACATTTTTTGCACACTATTAAAAATTTTATCATATCTTGTAACCACTTTCAAGAATCAATCTGACAGGATATGTCCAGTTTTAATATCTTTACAGACGGATCACATATTTTCCAGAAATAATACGGCGATAGAAAATAACGGTCAGAACGGTAGCCGCGATCCAGCCAAATGGCCATGCCATCCAGATACCTGTACTTCCAAAATATCTTGTTAAAAACAATGCAACCAAAATGCGCAGGATCAGATCCGGTATCGTTGCCATTACAAAGTAATGCATGGCACCAGAACCGCGGATGATACCGTCCGTCATTAACTTAATGGATATCATAAAATACATAGGGCTTACAATATGCAGAAATTCCCGCCCTGCATTGATGGCATCTACGCTGGAAGCATTTAAGAAAAGTCCCATCATCTGGCGGCTGGCAAAGAAATAAAGGATCACAAAAGGAAGGGAGGCGATCAATGACAGCCGAACACCGGTACGAAATCCCAGAGGCAGCCGTTCTTTCTTTCCTGCCCAGCAGATATTTAAAACTGCCATGAAAACCGGGCCGTTCTTTCTTTCCTGCTCCCAGATTCTGGGCTGTATAGCTGGAAAGACAGCTTCCAAGAGCCATAAAAGAGTTGATCGCAAAGGTATTTAACTTAATCGCGCCGGAATAACCTGCAATGACCGCAGAACCATAGCGGTTTACGATCTCCTGGACAAACATATTTCCAATGGACAACACGCTCTGCTGCATGATACTTGGAATGGCAATGGCAGCGATCTGGGCTAAAAGTACAAGATCCAGCCACTTAAAAGTACCCTCACAGTTTATCTTTTTTAAGCGCATTGCCAAAAATGTAAGAGCTAAAATGGCAGAAATCCCCTGTGCAATAAAGGTAGCCCAGGCAACACCTGCTACCCCCAGTCCCAGACAGGCTACAAAATAGTAATCCAGGATAATATTCCCCACAGAAGAACCAAGGAGGAAATACAGCGGGGTTTTCGAATCGCCCAAAGCTGTAAAGATGCCGGTACACACATTATATAAAAGTAAAAATGTAATACCATAGACATAGATCTTTAAATACAACTGTCCGTCTGCAAAGATATTTTCCGGTGTGTGGACAGTCCGCATCATGCTGCCGCAGAAGAAATAACCAACAAGCGTGAGAAAAATGCTCATAAATGCGCAGGCAATAAAAGCCGTGCTTACTGCCGACTTCATCCTCGCCATATTTTTAGCGCCAAAAAGCCTGGAAACCACAACAGAGGCTCCCAGGTTGGTCCCTACGGCAAATGCCATAAATATAACGGTGATCGGATAAGATGCCCCAACTGCAGCTAAGGCATCCTCTCCTGCAAAACGGCCGGCAATACTGCTGTCTGCAATATTATAGATCTGCTGAAACATAACACTGACTAACATAGGCAGCAGAAAGCGCCACAAGATCTTGTCCGGGTGCTCTCTGGTAAGGTCTTTCATCATAAGTATTTTCCCCCTGAAATTCAGCCGGACGGACGCATATTCTGCTGCCTTGTTCTTTTGTTATGCTATACTTAAAATACAGTATTTCAAAACTTAGTGGTGGAACAGACGGATACCGGTAAATGCCATTACCATACCGTACTGGTTGCAGGTATCGATGACCTGATCATCTCTTACAGAACCGCCGGGCTGTGCCACATATTTTACACCGCTCTTGTATGCTCTGTCAATGTTATCTCCAAATGGGAAGAAGGCATCAGAACCTAAAGCTACATCTGTCAGCCCGTCTAACCATGCTCTCTTTTCTTCTCTTGTAAATACTTCCGGCTTCTCTTTGAAGGTCTTCTCCCATCTTCCGTCAGCCAGAACATCCATATAATCTTCGCCGATATATAAGTCAATGGCATTGTCACGGTCTGCTCTGCGGATACCGTCAATAAATGGCAGGTTTAATACCTTTGGATTCTGGCGCAGATACCAGTTATCTGCCTTGCTGCCAGCCAGTCTGGTACAGTGGACTCTGGACTGCTGTCCTGCACCGATACCAATGGCCTGTCCGTCTTTTACAAAGCATACAGAGTTGGACTGTGTATATTTTAAGGTGATCAGGGAAATAACCAGATCCATAGCTGCCTCTTCTGGCAGATCCTTATTTTCTGTAACAATATTCTTCAGAAGGTCCTTGTCGATCTTTAAATTGTTGTGTCCCTGTTCAAACACAACGCCAAATACCTGCTTGCGCTCTAATTCTTCCGGCACATAGTCAGGATCGATCTGGATCACGTTGTAGTTGCCATTTTTCTTGGATTTTAAGATCTCCAGTGCTTCCGGCTCATAGCCTGGAGCGATCACACCGTCAGAAACCTCACGCTTGATCAGCTTTGCAGTTGCAACGTCGCATACATCAGATAATGAGATAAAATCTCCAAAGGAAGACATACGGTCAGCGCCTCTGGCTCTTGCATAAGCGCATGCAAGGGCGGAAAGCTCTCCCTGATCGTCTACCCAGTAGATCTTGCGCAAAACATCACTAAGTGGCAGACCAACTGCTGCTCCGGCCGGGGATACATGCTTAAAAGAGGTTGCTGCAGGAAGTCCGGTAGCTTCTTTTAATTCTTTTACCAGCTGCCAGCCGTTTAACGCGTCTAAGAAGTTGATATAGCCTGGGCGGCCGCTTAAAACAGTAACAGGCAGGTCCTTATTGTCATTCATAAAGATCTTTGCAGGTTTCTGATTTGGGTTGCATCCATATTTTAATTCCAGTTCTTTCATGTTTGGAGTTCTCCTTTTTGTATTCAATGTATTTGTGAACGTATTCTTATTTTGGGATGTCTGTTTTTTGAGCATTACTTATTCTTATTTACAATGCGAGTTTCCCATTTACCTGTTTCAATGTCAATAAAGCGGACAAACAGGGATACTTTGTTGTCTTCATTTAAGCTGTTCCATACTTTATCTGTAAATTCATCAATGGTACCGTCGATCTCTACCGGCTTTGGCTCTCCCTCAAAGCTTGGAAGCGGGTTGCCGTCATGCATATAGGTATGGATAAAATGGCCCATTCCCGGAACCGGGTTTTCATATGCAAAGGTAAAACGCAGGCAGGAATCAGGATTTCCCTGGTTGCTCTTTAAAATGGACATGGCATAACTGTATTTTTTGTTTTCCACATGGAGAACGCCGGAAATACGTGGGGTGTAGTTTGGATCGTCCGGTTCAAATTCACGGCTGCGAAGGGACTGTTCAAAGGTAAGCTGATGATCCATTCCTTCATAAATAGTATCGGTCTGGTCGCCATTTGTAACAATGGTCTTATTTCCCAGCACACGTACCGGCGCATAGATGATCAGGCTTGGATCTTCCAGCTTTGCAGGATCAAATGCCTGGGTGCGGATGCCGTCGCCCTCTTCTACAAACACACGGTTGCGGCTGTTGGAGCTGCGGCCCATAATAAAGTAAGCGGTGACAGCCTTCTTGCCGTCCTTACTTTCACCAATGACAATGCCTCTGCCCGGGTATGCGTTTTCTTTTAATTCCTGTTCCAGATTTTTCATATACATGGTATGATCCTCCTGTTTCTCAAATGTGGTGTGTGTTCCCGCTAAAACGGGAAATACAGCAGATATAGCGTGTAAAAAAAGCCGCCTACCTGTGCACAAAAATACATCTCGTGCCCAGGCGGACGGCTCTCACTTTCTGCGTGCTCCCTGTGGTTGATCCACTTTCCGCCAGTCACACGCTGTGCTCTCTAACTGTTTTTAATATATATGGTTTTTACTAATAATGCAAGTGCTTTTTAGAAGTTTTACTTATTAGTTTTTCTTATAATTTATTCATTGCGGATCGCTGCCAGCGGACTTAATTTCATGGCACGCATAGCAGGCATGAAACCGGCTGCCATTCCTACAAAAATGGCAAATCCAATAGCTGCAAGAGCCAGCCACAAGGGAATCCTTGACAGATTTCCGCTTACTCCCAGCATATCAGACATGCTTACAAAGCGGTTGACGATCACAGACACGCCGTAGCTTAAAAGCACACCCAGCACACCGCCCATAAAGCCAATAAAGCCAGACTCGATCAGGAACATGCTGCGGATATTTCCCATATCGCAGCCTAAAACCTTCATAACGCCGATCTCCTTAGTCCTTTCATAAATGGACATCATCATGGTATTGGCAATACCGATAGCTGCTACAAACAAAGATACTGCACCGATACCTCCAAGGACTGCCTGGACCATGTTGGACTGCTGTCTGGAGCTTTCCAGCCAGTCCATCTGACTGTTAACCTGGTAACCTTTATCTGCCAGGATCTTCTGCACCTGGGCCACATGTTCCATATCATCTACAAAGACTTCTGTGCTGTTGTATACAATATAATTTAATGGTTTTCCCTTTTTATTAGTGGGCTGCCCCGGGATCACAGTTCCCTTTTTAAATGCTTTTTTCAACTGCTCTTTCAGTCCGTCAATATCCGTGTATACAGACCAGGAATAATTGTTCCAGTCATCAGTCCCCCCTGCGATCAGTCCTGTTACAGGGATCATGTATTTCTTCGGTGGTTTTACGCTGTTTCCATCGTCTCCTGTTCCACCGTTCTGGCTCTGGTTATAAGCATCCATATCAAAGACTACAAAGATCGGCTTTCCCATAAGATCCACATCCGGCAGTTCTCCTGTATCCCAGTAGCCCTTTCCGGTTTTTGCGTTGGTAAAACGCTGGAGAACACCATTTCCGAACACCATTCCCATTTCACCGGGAGCCGGGATACGTCCTTCTCCCAGATCCAGCTGTTTTAAATAAGACTGGCTGACGCCGGTAAGGCTGATATACTGGGCCTCATAAGCACCCTGACGCATCAGTACACTTATTTCCAGAACGGGAGATACTCCTGTCACATGGGGAATCCCGGAAAATTCCCTGATCACATCATCGGTAATATAAGACGGCTCTCTGCTTTTAGAAGAGCCAAAATCTCCACTCCCCCCTGCAGAGGCTCCATTATCATTTGCATACACTTCTATGGTAGTCAGACTGCCCCAGGAAGCAATCTGCTCCATGGTCATTTCATTTAAACCGATTCCCAAAGAAACCATGACTACGATGGAAGCTGTACCAATGATAACGCCTAAAACAGTAAGAAATGTCCTTAATTTCCGTCTGCGCAGGTTGTTGACGCTCATCATCAGAAGATCAGGAAATCTCATTTTCATCATCCTTTTTCTGTTTTTCTTCTTTGCGCTTTTTAATGAATTTCACTGCAAATACCATCGCTGCAATAACAGCCGCAAAAGCTGCGCCGATTTTTGTTAAAAGCAGTTTACTGTTAGTTGTCGAAACAGACTCGCCGGAAGCATCCGTGTTCCCCGACATATCCGCCTCCATATCCTCCTGCATTTCTTCCTCTACCAGAAGGGTCAGTTCTTTTTCTACCGGTTCTGCAGGCTGACCATTTTCATCTTCATAGTTGATGATCACACGGACCGTACCGTCATCTGCGGTGGCAGCAATACCGGAAAGCATGGTGTCTACATTTCCCGTCTCACCTGGTTTGATATTTCCCACATAATAATCCGTTGGTTTAATGGAATCCGCCTCAAAATTGACCGTTACATTATAAAGGACTACTTTTCCTGTATTGTTGATGCCAAACATTACATTTGACTCAGAGCCTACGGTCATGGAATCCGGCATAACATCCATATTGCTGGTGCTCAGCCTTGCATACTGCTTTACCGGGATATCCACGATAATGCTCTCTTCTGCATTCTTAAATTCCGGGCTATCGTATTTTTCTTTTACTGTAATGCCATAGGAACGCTGGTCCACTCCTGCTTTGGCTGTAAAGCGGGCCCGGACCTCCGTACTTTCTCCCGGTGCCAGGGAATTGACCACTTTGGAGGCAGTTCCGCTTTCTGTGGTGAAAACAGCGCTGTCAGAAACCTTTTCAGACTCCAGATTGAATAAAATATTGCTTGCAGGCACTGCGGAAGAAGCATTTTTCATACTTAAAATAAGGTCAAATTCTTCTCCTGCGTATACATCCGCCGGTTCTGTACGGTAGCTGTCTACGATCACACGGGCCTTGGTTCGGTCATTGGCATCAAAATCCCGGAGATCATCTTCTTTATCCTTTGATATCACATGGACGAAAAAGGTATTTTCTTCTGTATGCAGGTCGCCTTCGGAACTTAAACGGAAGGTGATCGTAAATTTAATAGGATAATACCCGGTATAGGAATCCTTGCGGATCGCCATGCTGTAATGAGCCGTAACACTTTCACCTGGCTGGATCCTGTCATAGGTCCTGTCATAATTTCCGTCATTGATCTCAAATGGGAATTTTGTATCATCTTCCGATAATCCCATGGATATGGTGATATCCTGAGCCGTTGTTTCACGCTTATTGCGGAAATTTACATCAAAATCAAGGACATTAGGATACACGCCTCTTGGTGTGGACTGATTTTCACCTACTACAAAATAATTGCCCTCTTTTTTGTCTTCTTCATCGTCTGCGGAGGAAGAAGTGCTGGTAGAGATCCAGATATTAATATAATCTACATCAGAACCGCCGTCCCACTCCAACTGAATAGGGATGCTGTAATAGCCCTGTCCCGCGTCACGGCGCACTCTGGCAGACAGAGAAACGCTTTTTACATTTCCCGCCTTGATATTTCCCACATGTTTGGCAGTAAATGTAGTCTCCATAATCTCAAATGGGTAATAATCAATAGTATAATCACTATCCCCGCTGCTTTCGATCTGCTGAAACTCGCTGGTCTCAAGAAGGCTGACCCGCAGATTGTTCATATCCTCATCTGTGGCACGGACACGGAAGGAAATACTCATGGATTTTCCAATATTTCCTCTTGGCGCCTTGGTGGTAAATATGTAATCATTGCTGCTGGCATTGGTGTTATAGCCTAATTTAAAGTCGCTGGCATAGGCGCTTAAGCAGCTGGCGGCGGCAAATATCCATATAAAGGCTAAAAGCACCATTTTTTTCCATACACTGTTTCTCATTCTCACTCTCTCCTCTGACCCACTTCTATATTTACGATCTTGCCGTCTACGATCCGTATCCGGCGGTCCGCATAGGAAGCAAGATTATTGTCATGGGTGACCATAACAAGGGTCTGGTTCTGCTCCTTTACGATCTTTTGCATTAACTGCAGCACTTCCATGGTAGTTTTGGAATCCAGGTTTCCTGTAGGCTCGTCTGCAAAAATGATCTGTGGCTTTACCACTAAAGCCCTGGCAATGCCCACTCTCTGCTGCTGGCCGCCGGACATCTGGTTTGGCATGTGTTTTTCCTGTTTTCCTACACCCACCAGTTCCATATATTCTCTGGCTTTTTTCAAACGCTCTTTCTTGGGAACTCCCCTAAATGCCAGGGGAAGAGCCACATTTTCAATGGCATTCATGGTGTTTAAAAGGTTGTAGGACTGGAAGATAAAGCCTACTTTTTCCCGCCGGAAGGCTACCAGCTGTTTTTCCGTCAGTTTTTCAATATGTACATTTCCAATTAGGATCTCCCCTTTTGTGGGCTTTTCCAGGCCTGCAAGCATATTTAAAAGGGTTGATTTGCCGGAACCGGAGGTACCTACAATGGCTACGAACTCGCCTTTGGGGATTTCAAAACTGACGCCGTTTAAAGCCCGGACTTTGGTTTCACCTACACGGTATATCTTATAGAGGTCTTTGACGCGGATGACCACAGACGGCTTTTTTTGATCTTCTATCTTCACAAGATAAACGCTCCTTCTTATCTGTTTTTGCAGACTCAGGTTCCCCGCGCTGACGCGCTCTACTGCCTGCTTACGCAGGCGGAATCTTCGTTGATGGCTCGGAAAAAAAATGTCTGCTTCGCAGCCGCTTGTTTTTCTCCTTCGCTCATCACATTATACCATAGTATCCCCATTCAGGCTCTCTGTTTTTCCTTGAAACTTCCTTAAATATTTCTTACTCTGCCTGCGCAAAAGCAATTTCGCAAAATTTTACATTTTTTCATATTTGTGCTTGACTTCCAACTGCTTTTGTGTAAGAATATCTCAAGGCACAAAATCAGTGCCATTCTGGCTAAGATCAGCTGTTGCACTGGTTCAGTGCTGAAGTATTTCCCAAAATCATGTAATTGAATATAAAAGGCAAAGGAGAATCACATGAGACACTTATTGAATCCCTTAGACTTCTCTGTGGAGGAGATCGATGATCTTCTGGCGCTGGCACGGGACATTGAGAATAACCTTCCAAAATATGCCCACGTCTGCGACGGCAAGAAGCTGGCTACCTTATTCTATGAGCCAAGTACCCGTACACGTTTAAGCTTTGAAGCTGCTATGTTAAACCTGGGCGGTAATGTTTTAGGTTTTTCATCTGCTAATTCCAGTTCTGCAGCAAAGGGCGAAAGCGTTGCGGATACCATCCGCATGATTTCCTGCTATGCAGATATCTGCGCTATGCGTCATCCAAAAGAAGGTGCTGCCTATGTAGCTGCCCAGAAGGCACGTATTCCTGTTATCAATGCAGGTGACGGCGGACATCAGCATCCAACACAGACTTTAACAGACCTTATGACCATCCGGTCTTTAAAGGGACGTCTGGACAACTTAACCATCGGTCTTTGCGGCGACTTAAAGTTTGGCCGTACTGTTCACTCCCTGATCAACGCTATGGTCCGTTATCCGGGTGTAAAATTTGTTCTCATCTCCCCGCCTGAACTTCGTATTCCTGACAGCATCCGTGAGGATGTTCTGGTTGCAAATAATATTCCATTTGAAGAGATCGGCAGCCTGGATGATTCCATTGGCCAGCTGGATATCCTGTACATGACCCGTGTACAGAAAGAGCGTTTCTTCAACGAAGAGGATTACATCCGCTTAAAAGACTGCTATATCTTAGATAAGAAGAGAATGGCTATGGCCAAAGATGATATGTTCGTTCTTCATCCACTTCCAAGAGTAAATGAGATCTCTGTTGAAGTAGATGACGATCCAAGAGCAGCTTACTTCAAGCAGGCACAGTACGGCGTATATGTTCGTATGGCTCTGATCATGACATTACTGGAGGTAGAAAAGCCATGTTAAATATCAGCGGATTAAAAGAAGGAATCGTACTTGACCACATTGAGGCTGGAAAGAGCCTGGATATCTACTACCATTTAGGTCTTGACAAATTAGACTGCCAGGTAGCTGTTATCAAGAATGCACGAAGCAATAAAATGGGCCGCAAGGACATCATCAAGATCGAAGGCGGACTGGATAAGGTTGATCTGGATATCTTAGGATATATTGATCACAATATCACTGTTAATATCATCAAAGATGACCGCATTGCAGAGAAGAAAGCATTAAAGCTTCCTAAGAAGATCACCAACGTGATCCACTGCAAGAACCCTCGCTGCATCACTTCTATTGAGCAGGAACTGCCTCATATCTTCTATCTCAGTGATGAGAAGAAGGAGACATACCGCTGCCAGTATTGTGAAGAAAAGTACAGCGATTTTAAGTAGGATTTGAGTTTTCCCCCACCTGTCGGTGGGGGATTTTTTCATATATGTGAAAAAAAGACCAGACATATTCATCCCATTTACCGGATAAAACAGTCTGGCCTTTTTATATCTCTTCTCTCTTACTTACGCTCTGGCACGATCTCGATCCAGTATCCGTCCGGGTCTGTGATGAAATAGATGCCCATTGCCGGATTTTCGTAGCAGATGCAGCCCATTTCTTCGTGCTTTTTGTGGATACCTTCGTAGTCATCTACGTGGAATGCCAGGTGGAATTCACATTCACCCAGGTTGTAAGACTCTGTGCGGTCCTTTAACCAGGTCAGTTCCAGTGTAAAATCAGAAACTCCATCGCCTAAGTAAACCAGCTTGAAGGAACCGTCAGAAGCATTCTTCTCTCTCACTGGCTCTAAACCTAATGCTTCTTTATAAAAAGCAAGGCTCTTATAAAGGTCTAATACATTAAAATTAAAGTGATTAAACTTGATCATCTAATATACACCTTTCTGTATTTACAAATATATCCCCTGAGATCCAGGGGATATACTGGTAATATCGTCTTATTACTTATTCTTCTTTGGGATCATAGCTTCCATACCGCCCATGTAAGGTCTTAATACCTCTGGGATACGTACAGAACCGTCAGCCTGCAGATTGTTCTCTAAGAATGCAATCAGCATACGTGGCGGAGCAACTACAGTGTTATTTAATGTGTGAGCCAGGTACTTGCTTCCATCTTCGCCCTGAACACGGATCTTTAAGCGACGTGCCTGAGCATCACCTAAATTGGAGCAGCTGCCTACTTCAAAGTACTTCTTCTGTCTTGGAGACCATGCCTCTACGTCACAGGACTTAACCTTTAAGTCAGCCAGGTCACCGGAGCAGCACTCTAAGGTTCTTACCGGGATATCCATGGAACGGAACAGGTCTACGGTGTTCTGCCACAGCTTGTCATACCACATTGGGCTCTCTTCCGGCTTGCAGACAACGATCATTTCCTGCTTCTCAAACTGGTGGATACGGTATACGCCTCTCTCCTCGATGCCGTGAGCACCTTTCTCCTTACGGAAGCATGGAGAATAGCTGGTCAGTGTCAGAGGAAGCTGTGCTTCTGGAGTAATAGTATCAATGAACTTACCGATCATAGAGTGCTCGCTGGTACCGATCAGGTACAGGTCTTCTCCCTCGATCTTGTACATCATAGCGTCCATTTCAGCAAAGCTCATAACGCCGGTCACTACGTTGCTGCGGATCATGAAAGGCGGTACACAGTAAGTAAATCCACGGTTGATCATAAAATCTCTTGCATATGCGATAACAGCGGAGTGCAGTCTTGCGATGTCACCCATTAAGTAATAGAAACCATTTCCTGCTACTCTTCTTGCTGCGTCTAAGTCAATTCCGTTGAAGCTTTCCATAATATCTGTGTGATATGGGATCTCGAAATCAGGTACTACCGGCTCACCGTAACGCTGGATCTCAACGTTTTCGCTGTCATCTTTACCGATCGGTACGCTTGGATCAATGATGTTAGGAATGGTCATCATAATCTTTAAGATCTTCTCAGAAAGCTCTGCTTCTTTTGCTTCTAATTCAGTCAGTCTTGCAGAGTTAGCGCTTACCTGCTTCTTAACTTCTTCTGCTTCTTCTTTCTTGCCCTGTCCCATAAGAGCACCGATCTGCTTGGACAGTTTGTTTCTGCTTGCTCTTAAATCATCTGCTTCCTTCTGGGTAGTACGGCTCTCTGCGTCTAATGCGATCACCTCATCTACCAGCGGCAGCTTGCTGTCCTGGAATTTATTTTTAATGTTCTGCTTTACGATGTCTGGATTTTCTCTGACAAACTTTAAATCTAACATGATACTCCTCCTGGATCTTTCTTTCCTTATTATATAGCGGTCATTTATATGGCATATATGCCATATTTCGCCAACTGCTATTGAGTATATAACATTTTCCCCAGATTGAAAAGACCTTTTTGTGTTTAAAAAAGGCTTAACCGGTCCAAAAATCCTTATTTTACTTTATATCTTACCAGTTTTCCCATCAGCTCTTCAAAACATACCCCATTTTCTACAGGGATCTGAAGCTCTTCGGAGCAGCGGATGCAGTCTTTTACAAAATCAGCAGCCAGAGTCACTCCCTCTGCCAGGCTGCCGCCTCTTACACAGACACCGGCCACTACAGAAGAAAATACATCTCCTGTGCCAGGGCGCTCTGTACCGATCTTTTTGCGGCGGATATAGGTTATTTTCTTTCCCTTTTCAGCCACTGCATTGACCAGGTACTCTCCTTCCCGTACTCCGGTGATCACAACGTCTGACGGTCCCATAACAAGAAGTTCACCGGCAAGTTCTTCTATCTCTTTCCGGCTCCAGCCTTCTTTTTTATAAGGACGGTCTGTTAAAATACAGGCTTCTGTGAGATTAGGGGTTAAAATATCCGCCATTTCTGCCAGTTCCTTCATCTTCCGGCACATGGTCTCTGTATAGGTAGCATAGGCTTCCCCGTGATCTCCCATGATCGGGTCTACGATCACCTTTGTTTTTGGCCCCTTAAATTCTGTGATCATATTTTTGACGATCTGGATCTGACGTTCAGAGCCTAAAAATCCGGAAACAATGCCGTCAAATGACAGCTTAAGTTCCTTCCATTTTTCAATATAAGGTTCCATTTTGTCGGTATAATCGTCAAAAAAATAAACCGGGAAACCTGTGTGGTTGGAAAGCACAGAGGTTGGAACCGGGCAGCACTGGATCTTCAGTGCCGCTAAAACAGGTAAAGCCACTGTAATAGAACAGCGGCCATAACCTGAAAGATCATTGATCATTGCGATTTTTTTCTGGTGATATTGTGTCATTCGTCACTCCTGGATCTTATATGTCCCTGTAAAGCACTCAGGACATTTATTTCAATTTTTCAAATAAACCAGAACGGATCAGAGCCGTTCTCACTGGCATATAAACTACAACAGATGCAATGGTAGATGTAACTGCGTTAATAGAGGTTGCTGCTACGTTCCATGCAAGTGTCAGCTCTGCTGCAGGTTTTCCCATGATCCATAACTTGTAGTAATATCCTACTAACGGATCAAAGATCACATTAAATAACAGACCGCATACGGCTGCTGCAATGGCAAAAGTTAATACTTTCTTACTGTCTCTGGTTTCATTGATATGTCCAATGTGATGAGCTACCAGACCTGTGATCAGACCGATACAAAACTTTAAGATAAAAGTCTTTGGTGCATAGAACACATATACTGGATCAAAAAGATCGCCGATGGTCATACCAATAGCACCGCCTAAACCACCGTAAAAGCCGCCTATGAGTAATGCTCCTAAAACGCAGACTGCATTTCCCAGATGAATGGAAGTTGCGTCTCCTCCTGGAAGCTGGATCTTAAACTGTAAAAATGTAAATACCACATAAGATAATGCGGCAAAAAGTCCGGTAAGAGCGATCTTATAAACTTTATTGCCCTTTGCCTTTGATTCTCCATGTACTGCCTGTGCTGTATTCATAATTGTCCTCCTCTGACCGGTTTTCTGTTAAAAAATTATCCGATCCTTTCATTAGGAGGTATACTAACACTTTAATGGATAGTATTAAATATCCAGTTTATGCATTTTAAACCAGTCCAGTTTGTGATCTTCCGTCAATCGTGGGATTCTACTGTGATCAGAACACCATCTGTAAAGGTAATGGTCCCTTCCTCTTCTACCAGCTCATTGCTGATACAGAGGCTGGTTCCAATGGAAATATCACGGTCCGTCAGCGGATATTTGAATCCTTTTAAGGTGATCCCCGTTACCTCTTCTGTAAGAGGCAAAAAGGAAATATATTTTCCCCATGTTTCCTCTTTTCGGAAAGTATGCTCTCCATCAATAAGATACAGACGGTTCCGACTGTCCACGATTTCTGCATAAGTGCCTTTTTGCAGGCATGGGAACAGCAGGTGGATATTTCCGATCATATGATCCAATCTTCCCCCAGTAGCCCCTAACAAAGTAATATGGCTGCAGTTCATGGCAAGAGTCCGCTTAATAGCAAGTTCCGTATCCGTATCATCCTTTTCCGGCTGGTGTACTTCCCATATGATGTGTTCCATTTTCCGGTAATAAGCCAGTATTTCCGGGTGGACCGTATCAAAATCCCCTACGATCACATCTGGGATGATCCCCAGTTCTTTCGCTGCTTCCAGTCCTCCGTCTACAGCGATCACTTTCTCGTATTTATTTTTCTCTAAAAAAGGACCGGCGAAAGCAAGGGAAAGCTTCCCGCCGGTTAAGATCAGACAACGTTTCATTTCTCGTATTCCTTAAAGATCTCATTAAATTCTTTTACTCTTGCAGCCGGGTCAGAGCCAAATACAGCAGAACCCGCTACAAATACATTGGCACCTGCTTCCAGAACTTCCCTTACATTGGCCGCGCTGATGCCGCCGTCTACCTGGATATCGGTAGTAAGGCCCTTTGCGTCGCACATAGCCCGTACCTGTTTTACTTTATCTAAGGTATAAGGGATAAATTTCTGGCCGCCAAATCCTGGATTTACAGACATGATCAGCACCATGTCCAACTGTCCTAAAATACATTCCAAAACAGATACAGGAGTAGCCGGATTTAAAGCAACGCCTGCTTTACAGCCAGCTTCTTTGATCTGGTTTACAACGCGGTCTAAATGGGTACATGCCTCTGCATGTACAGTAATGATATCCGCGCCAGACTTTTTAATATCCTCTACATAACGTCCCGGTTCTTCCACCATCATATGAACGTCAAAGACCATATTTGTCACTTTTCTCAGGCTTTTAAGCACCGGCATTCCAAAAGAAATACTTGGAACAAAGGCTCCATCCATTACATCCAGGTGCAGATATGGTGCCCCTGCTTCTTCGATCTCATGGACCTGCTCTCCCAGTCTGGTAAAATCTGCCGCCAGTAATGACGGTGCTACTTTGTACTCCATGTTAATATCTCCTTTTCTGCTTTAATTCTTCATACATCAGACGGTAATTATCGTAGCGGCTCTGGCTGATCTTTCCTTCTGCCACTGCGTCTTTTACGCCGCACACTTTTTCTCCTATATGGACACAGCCCAGAAACTTACAGTCATCTTCATACTGTGCAAATTCCGAGAAATAATCCTTTAATTCATTTGCTTCTATATCCGGCGTGAACATGGAGCTGAAGCCTGGGGTATCCATCATATAGGTATCTTTTTCAACGAAAAACAGCTGGGAATGACGGGTGGTATGCTTTCCCCTCTCGATCTTGCGGCTGATATCTCCCGTTTCCATCTCTGCCTCCGGCTGGATGCAGTTGGTCAAGGAAGATTTTCCCACACCGGAAGGTCCCGCCAGTACAGTGGTCTTTCCACGAAGGAAATCCCGTACCTGTTCAATGCCGGTTTCTTCCATAGCACTGATAAAATATACCGGATAGCCGGCCGGTTCATAGATGCTTCGATACTGCACCATCAAAGCCTCATCTCCCAGATCCTGCTTGTTAAAGCACAAAGTCACTGGAATATCTTCCATGGACATCATCACCAAAAAGCGGTCTAAAAGATTTAAGTTTGGTGCCGGATGAGTCAGGGCAAAAAGCACTAAGGCCTGGTCTACATTGGCTGCTGCTGGACGGATCAGCTGGTTTTTCCTTGGAAGGATCTCATCAATGTTTCCTTCCATAGCTTCTTCATCCAGCACGGAAAACTCTACATCATCCCCAACTAAAGGCTTGATCTTCCTGTTTCTGAAAATGCCTTTTGCTTTGCACTGGTATACTTTATTTTCGCCGTTATTTACATAATAGAATCCTGCGATTCCTTTGATTATCTTTCCTGTCATGTTCTTTCTCCTCGTAATTTCTATATTAACCTACCGGGAAGAAAGAGACCGGATAAGAGGCGATTACTGTATCCTTCTCCATATCTACCACTTCTACTGTACCATTTTCCACTCCATATGCCCCTTTGATCCTTGGGAATACGATAGGAATATCCTGGGAACCTACTACCAGTCTTGGACTGATAAGGGGTGTATAAACATCCGCTCCGCTTGCATCTTTCTGTTTTAAGCGAATAGAGATCTTTACACTGCTTGTCTGGGAAGCAGGTCCAATATAATTGCTTAAAGAGCAGGTGGTATCGATGGAACCAATATAGTAAGATTCATCATCTGACTGCGCCTGGGTGCTTCCCTCTTCTTCCATCTGGTTGACCACATAATCCACAGTGGACGACGGATCCAGCACTGTGCCTGGCAGTACAGACTGGCTTAAAACGGTGCCTTCCGGCTTTCCTGCATCATAATCATAAGTTACAGTACCTGTTTTTAAACCAGCTGCCTTTAAAAGAGCATCTGCCGTCACTTCATCTTTGCCGATCAGCTTTGGCACCTGTCCCTGGGCCGTCTTTGGCCCGGTGCTTACAACTAATTCAATGGTATCTCCTACTTTTGCCTGTTCTGGACTGTAGCGGACCACTTTACCAGTATCAACTCCATCATTCGCTTCTTCTTTTATGGTCACTGTCAGGCCTTTATCTCTTAAAAGCTTTCCTGCATCTTCGCCAGAAAGCTGTTCCAGGCCTAAAGAAGAAAGATCTACCTTGTCGCTTCCCTTACTGATGGCCACGCCTACGGTACTCCATTTTTCTACTACTTCGCCTTCTGCCACATCCTGGCGCATAACCTGGTCTTCTTTGTAATTATCAGAATAATCTTCTGTTTCAATACTCATTACCAGGTTATATTCCTTTAACTTGGCTTCCGCCATATCCTTTGGAAGTCCCAGTACATTTGGCATATAAGTCTGGTTGTCTGCCAGGGAAACATTAATGCCTTCTGTAGCTTCTTCACTGGTAATTACCTCTGTTTCCTGGCTCTGTCCACTCTTTGGCCAGAATAAGCCGGTCAGCCTTGAAAATACGAAAATGACTACTACAGCTACTAAAACAGCTGCAACAATACCCATGACCATGATAATACGTTCAAACTGGGTACTTACATCTTTTTCTTTTCTTCTGCCGTTATGCTTTTTATGAGGGGATGCCTGAGTCTGTTTTTCTTCTTCCTCATAACTGTCCTCTTCTGCTTCTTCCAGTGTCTGGACATCTTCAGCGGGCTCATTTTCCGGCTCTTTCACTGCCGTTTCTTCCACGCGGGGTCTTCTGCGCTCCTGGATCTGGGACAATTCTTCTCTGGAAATAGGTCTTGTTACATAAGGATCATTTCCTTCATCCGTCTGAGGCACAGCTCCATAAATATCATAATCCGGATCTACCATCACATGGCGAAGATCTGTGATCACATCCCCAATGGAAGAATAACGTCTGTCCGGCTTTTTCTGGGTACATTTTAAAATGATCTGTTCCAAACCACTGCTTACCACCGGATTTAACTCGGAAGGAGGCGTGATAGGCGTTTCTAAATGGGCCAGGGCAACAGCAACTGTATTATCCCCTTCAAAAGGTACTCTGCCGGTGACCATTTCATACATGGTAATACCAAAGGAATAAATATCACTTCGCTCGTCGCAATACCCCCCTCTGGCCTGTTCCGGCGAAATATAATGCACAGAACCTACTGCTGTGGCGTTCATAGTCTGGCTGGATACGGCTCTTGCAATGCCAAAATCCGCTACTTTTACATTTCCATCCCTGGAAATGATCATGTTCTGAGGCTTGATATCACGGTGGATGATATGCTGCTCATGGGCAGCTGCGATTCCCTGTGCCACCTGGATGGCAATGCCAATCGCCTCTTTATTTTCAAGAAAACCTTTCTTTTCGATATAACTTTTTAAGGTAATGCCCTCAATCAGCTCCATAACGATATAATGAAGATCGCCCTCATCTACAACATCATAAACATTGACAATGTTAGGATGGGAAAGTCTGGCTGCTGCCTGGGCTTCCATTTTAAATTTACTGACAAAATTTTCATCAGAAACAAATTCTTCTTTCAGTACTTTAATAGCCACCAGACGGTTTAAGGTATGGCATTTGGCCTTATAGACCACTGACATGCCGCCGGAGCCGATCCGTCCTAATATCTCATATCGGTCCTGAAGATACGTTCCCGGATTTAACATGATCCCATCCCTCCTTCCTGAGGCTTCACAAGTACAACTGCGATGTTGTCTGTTCCCCCCCTGTTATTTGCCTCTGCGATCAGACGTCCTGCCTTTTCTTTTAAGGTGCCTTCTGAAAGAATGATGGAACACAAGGTATCATTGTCCACCATATTGCTCAGTCCGTCTGAGCACAGCAAAATATGATCCCCCGGCGCTAATTCTTCCTCAAAGAAATCCGGTTCTATATCCGGCCGGATACCTGCAGCCCGGGTGATAATATTCTTTTTCCGGTTATAATCAGCACTTCCCCGCTGCATCATTCCCATAGCTACCATTTCTTCTACATAAGAATGGTCCCTGGTGATCTGGCGGATCCCGCCATCATGGATCAGATATAAGCGGCTGTCTCCTATATTGGCAGCATAAAGAACGCCGTCCTCGATCACGGCAGCTACTAAGGTGCAGCCCATTCCCTGAAATTCTTCTCTTTCTAAAGACATTTCATAAAGGGCTTTATTCACTGTTTTGATCCCCTCTTTTAACTGGGTGACGCAGGGGCCGTCCTGACGGTGGTTTAAGTACACCACCAGGTTCTCCACCATGAAACGGGAGGCATAATCTCCCGCCTTATGGCCGCCCATTCCGTCTGCTACCAGAAAAAGATCCGGCAGAGAGCCTACTTTTTCAGGAGAAGCATAAATATAATCCTGATTCATGGAACGGACTCTTCCTGTATCTGTCAGTGCATATGCTTCCATATCAGATCTCTCCTTCCTCCAGATAGCTCTTTCTTAACTGGCCGCAGGCACCGCCGATGTCACGGCCCATTTCCCTGCGCACCGTTGCGTTGATTCCATGTCGTTCCAGATAGTTTTTAAACTGTTCAATGGCTTTTCGGTCCGACTGGACGTAATCTCTCTCTTTAATAGGGTTTACCGGGATCAGATTTACATGTCCATGCTGGTCTTTAATAAGCTCCGTAAGAGCTTTTGCCTCTTCTAAGTTGTCATTGACCCCTTTTACAAGGCTATATTCAAAGGTAAGTCTTCTTCCTGTTTTTTCAAAATAATAATGGCAGACGTCTAACACATCTTTTAACTTAAAACTGTTTGCTATAGGCATCAGAGTCTTTCGCACCTCGTCATTTGGTGCATGTAAAGACAATGCCAGTGTCACCTGAAGGCCTTCTTCTGCGAATTTACGGATGCCCGGCACAATACCACAGGTGGAAATAGTCAGGTTTCTCTGGCTGATATTTAAGCCCTTGTCACTAGAGATCAGACGGATAAAGCGGACTACATTGTCATAATTATCCATAGGCTCTCCGGAACCCATGACTACGATATTGGACACCCGCTCTCCTGTAATGGTCTGGATGCGGTAGATCTGGTCAAGCATCTCTGACGAACGCAGGTTCCTCTCCATGCCGTCCAGAGTGGACGCACAGAAGCGGCAGCCCATGCGGCAACCTACCTGGGAGGAAATGCATACGGAATTTCCATGGTGATACCGCATCCATACGCTTTCGATCACATTGCCGTCTTCTAAGCGGAACAGATATTTTCTGGTACCGTCAATGGCGGAAATACGCTCTCCTGCTACCTGTAATGCAGTAAGACTGTAATTATCCTTTAATTTCTGACGCAGTTCCTTGGACAGCGTGCTCATATCGTCAAAGCTCTCTGCCAGCTTTACATGAAGCCAGTCATAAAGCTGCTTTGCCCTGAAAGATTTCTCTCCCAGGGCTGTCATTTCTGCTGTCACTTCTTCCAGTGTCATAGACTTTATATCTTTTTTACCTTTTGTATCGATCAGGTCTAACATATATATGAATACTCCTATGGTTCTCTTTTAAAAACGCTGATGAAAAAGCCGTCAAAATCTTCAAAAGGATGGATACCTGGAAGGATCTGGATCTGTCCGTTTTTCAGATCCGCGCCTGGATATGTGCCTTCTTTTAAACCTTCAAAGGCTTCTCCCTTTAACGGGAACATCTCTGTCAGGTCTTCCGGTTTAAAAGGAAGATTTTCTGCGATCCAGCGGGCATTTTCCATATTTTCCTCTTTATTAATGGTGCAGGTACTGTAGATCAGGCGGCCGCCTGGTTTTACATATTTCCACACAACAGACAATATATCTCTCTGCAGCTTTGAAAGCTCTTTTAAGTTTTCTTCTGAAGTATGGTATTTGATATCCGGCTTTCTTCCGATAATTCCCAGTCCGGAACATGGCAGATCGGCGATCACCAGGTCGGCTTTGTTTTCACTTTCAGGATCAAATTCTGTTGCATCCCACTGGACTGCTTTTACATTTAAGGCACCCATACGGCTGGCATTTTCTTCGATCAGCGCTACTTTCTGGTATGTAAGATCCCTGGCTTCCACACAGCCGGTTCCCTGCATTTTATCTGCAAGATGAAGGCTCTTTCCACCGGGCACATAGGCCTCTCTGCTTTCCGTGGTGATGTC
>CAVDQU010000011.1:31117-32601 GCA_963611035.1 Agathobaculum sp. | reverse complement strand
CCAGTGCAATAGGTACGATCAGAGAAGCCCGGGCTGTAGTAGATGGAACGAAAAATGCCAGGATATAGTTTACGATCACAAAAACAACTAATACCTGTGTAGGCGTCTTTGCAAAACGGGTGGTCAGATAAAGGGCGATCCTCTTTCCCAGGTTCGTGGCACTCATTGCTGAGGTCAGTACAAAGGCTGCAACCATCAGCCAGATGATATCAAAACCAAGGGCTCCAAATGCTGTTTTCTGTTTTTCCACAGCGCCAAGCATTGGTAGCAGCAGGATCAGGATCAACGATGTCTGATAGATCGGGATCGGTTTGGCGATCCACATGATCAGTGCAAAGGCAAACAGAGCCATACTTTTCTGCGCTTCCGGAGTCAGTCCTTCAGGCAGAGGCATAAAATATAAAACCAGGGAAACAACAATGGCAGCAATGGTGCTGATGATGGGGACCCAGTTTCTCTTTTCATTTGTTGACATAACATACCTCCTGTGTGGTCATGTACACTGCAGGCCGCGCGCCCCTGTACTGGTACGTTTTCCCATGTATTTTTGTTGTCTTTATTATATAAAATTTCTCATATTAACTCAATCGAATAAAGTTTGCAAACTGATAACCTTTTGTTATAATGAATAAAAAGAGATAATTGGACAGAACCCTAAGAAGGAGACAGTAAAACTATGGATATTGAAAAACTGGAATCGTTTCTCATGCTGGCAAAACTACAGCATTTTACCAGAACGGCAGATGAATTATATATTTCCCAGCCTGCTTTAAGCAAGCGGATCCATGCTATGGAGCAGGAACTGGGGGTACCTCTTTTCAGCCGAATGGGAAACCAGACTTTTCTGACGATCCATGGCGAAGCATTTAAGCCCTACGCCGAAAATCTGGTAGCCACTTACAACAGTGCAAGGGAATATATCCGCCAGATCGAACATATGGAACATGGTACTTTAAACTTCGGCGCGACCAATTTTATCGGTGTATACATGCTTCCGGCCATTGTTGCCAGATTTACCCAGAAATATCCTGATATTACCATTAATATGAACATCAATTCTTCTAAAAATATCTTGGAAATGCTTCATAAAAACCAGCTGGAATTTGTTTTTCTGTCTGACTACATCATTGAAGACCGGGATACCTATGTGATCGAGGATTACTGGCAGGACAATTTAAAACTGGTGGTTGGAAATAAACATCGCCTGTTCCACGAAAAAAACTGCTCCTTTTTTGATGTAAAAGATGATCTTTACATTACAAAAAAGAAGCAGTCTTCCCAGTATAAGTTTGTGGATCAGATTTTTAAACAATACAATTTCGATTTTACAAATAAATTTTTTATCAGTACCCAGGATGCCATCAAAGAAGCCATAGTCAATCATGTAGGTATTTCCATCATGTCGGAACTGGCGGTAGAACGCGAGGTACAGATGGGACTTCTGGCTACATTGGATTTTAAGGAAACTATGATCCAGAGAAATA
>CAVDQU010000011.1:5836-31107 GCA_963611035.1 Agathobaculum sp. | reverse complement strand
GCCCATATCTCTTTTTCATAAAATATCCTCCTGTTTCCGAAAATACATCGAATACTATATGATATACGGGAACGGGGGAAATAGTGAATAAAATAAAAAAGCCCTATCCTTTTGGAACAGAGCATTTATAGATGAAAGAGACTATTTGGCAGACGTCGCGGCTCCTGCATCTCTTTTAACCCGTAGGGTGCGTGGTTGCAACGAAATTTACCACCTCAAATAATCTCTTTACTGTGCTACATTTTTCTGATTTATTTCTCATCATAATCATCCAGGAACCAGTGGCGCTCTCCGTCTTTCTTGTAGCAGACCACGGTATCCAGATTTACATTTTCCACGCTTTTGAAAATGTTTCCTTCTACAAATGGGTTCTTTTTCTTCATTTCACGGATCAGTTCTTTGATCTCTACGCGCTTGGAGCGGTTTTCTTCGTTGTTGCAGGTGGTGCAGGTGTCGGTGAACTTGCAGGCACACTGGATGAAATGAAGGTGGTTGTAATCTCTCCATGCTTTGATGTCATCTTCCCGCACCAGATACAGAGGGCGGATCAGCTCCATGCCTTCAAAGTTGGTGCTGTGGAGCTTTGGCATCATGGTCTGGACCTGGGCGCCGTAGAGCATGCCCATGAGAATAGTCTCAATAACATCATCATAATGATGTCCTAAGGCGATCTTGTTGCATCCTAACTCCTTTGCATAGCTGTAAAGGTAGCCGCGGCGCATTCTGGCACAGAGATAGCAGGGGGATTTTTCTATAGTATATACAGCGTCAAAAATATCTGACTCAAAAATGTGCACCGGAATGCCTAATTTTCTTGCATTTTCTTCGATCACATGGCGGTTGTCCGGGCTGTATCCAGGGTCCATGACCAGAAATTCTACTTCAAATGGAAACTTATTGTGAAGCTTTAACTCCTGGAACAGCTTTGCCATAAGCATGGAGTCTTTTCCGCCGGAAATACAGACTGCAACTTTATCTCCTTCTTTTACTAGCTCATACTGCCTCACTGCTTTTGTAAATGGGGACCAAATAGTCTTGCGGAATTTCTTGCGGATGCTCTGTTCTACCTGGTTTTTAATATCTTCTGCTTCCTGTCTGCGCATCTCTTCCCGCAGCCATGCAATATAGCCGCCTTCCAGGCTGTAAGCGCGGTAACCTGCTGCTTCCAGTTCTTCTGCTGCTTCTATGCTGTTGGTTCCGTGGGCACAGAATAAGATCACCTTTTTTGCCTTTATGATCTGTGGATTATCTGGCAGATCTTCCTGTGAAATGTGAATGGCTCCGGGAATGGTTCCGTACTCAAAATCCCGGTCACTTCTCATATCAATTAACTGATAACTTCCTTTTGGGAGCTCATTCAGTTTATCTACGTTTATTTCCATGTTTGTTATAATACCTTTCTGCTTTTGAAAATGATCATACAGGCGGGAAAATGGCCTGTTTTTACACTGAAAGTAACTATAACACGATTTTTCTTTTGCTTCAAGAGATATGATAAACAAAGACCGCCCAGCCACAGGGGCCGGCGGTCTTTAAAACTCGACTTACAGTTGGTTATTCTGTTGCTAACAATCCTGCTTCCCGCAGGCTGTTAAGAAGGAGATTGAACTGGGTCACAATATCTTCTGTGCTGGTAGCATCGGCAACAGCGGTGGCCGGAGTAATGGTTCCTGCGGGGCCAACTGGTCCCTGTGGACCTGTTGGACCTTGCGGGCCGGTCTCACCTCTTGGTCCCTGTGGGCCTTCTGGTCCGGTCTCGCCTCTTGGACCCTGAGGTCCCGTTGCTCCCTGTGGGCCAATTGCACCGGTGGCTCCGGTTTCTCCCTGCGGTCCTTGAGGTCCTGTTGCTCCGGTTTCTCCTATCGGCCCCTGTGGGCCCTGCGGGCCGGTGGCTCCCGTCGCTCCTGCCGGTCCCTGTGGCCCGGTGGCACCGGTGGCTCCCGTCTCTCCCTGGGGGCCGGGATATCCGGGAAACCCTTGGGGTCCCCGTGGTCCTGGAGGTCCCATAGGACCGGGGCGTCCGCCACAGCCACAGCCAGATCTGCAATTATCTGGTTTTAAACCGCCTGGTCCGCAATTTCCGCCTCTGCCACCATCCGGCCCACAGCAGCCAGGACCTCTTCCAAACTCATTTCTTCTATCAAGATCATCAAAACACATATTCAGGCTCCTTTCTGATTCCAGCTTGTTTTCTTTTGTTACTATAGAATATGTACAAAGAGCCTTTTTTGTGTCCATCTGGGCAAAGCAGATTTTTCTATAACATCTCAATAAACGCTGCGATACGTGTCTCAATCTGTCCGCTGTCTGCTGTGGAATAATCTGTTTCCAGCTTCATATAAGGAATACCCATTTCTTCTGCCATACGTGCCATTTTAAAGGATTCCACATTGAATGTATGACAGGCCTGGAGCACGATCTCCACGACTCCGTCTACCTGGTAATCTTTGATCATCTGGGCTGTATTTTCCAGACGTCCGTTATTGGAAGTCATAACGGAACAGTTAATGGAGAGATAACGGTCAGAAATAGCCCGAAGGATATCCGGTGCATTTTCATCTACCAGCAGGCGGTTAGTACGCTCACCAGAGCAGTCATCCAGACAAACGATCACACCGCCATTATTTTCGATCACAGTTCCTACTTTCTGGATCACGCCGCCAGTTGGACAGCCGGTAAGCAGTATTCTTTTTGCTGATGCAGATATCGGACGTTTTCCTTCTTCGTATGCCTTTTTCGCCTCTGTTACCCGTTTACGGATATTATCGATCTGTTGATCAACATCAAAAGTAAAGGTTCCCTGCTGGAGAGCGATCATCATTTCCGTTCCCTTCATGGCAGGCGGCACCAATTTCTGCAAATGATACATATTCAGGTGGGCTTTTCGCAGTTCATTGCGCACATGGGCGGCTTTTCGCAAACCTTCTTCTGTAATGGTACAGTTAAATTTCTCCTCTAATTTCGCTTTTAACAGCTTTACTTCTTCATACCAGATATCCTTTGCATAAGGCCGCTCCTGACTCTGAGGAAGATGAAGCACATAGGTCTCTTTGATCTCATTTAACAGCTCATACATCTTCTTTTTTCCGTCGCAGGTTGTCTCTCCGATGATAATATCCGAAAAATAGGTATAAGGACATTTTTCAGAATAAGCAAAACCATAAGTACTTTTGATCAGCGGGCAAAGATTCTTTGGAAGGACTTTTTCCGCATCTGGGATGGTCTCATTGCTGGTGCCGCAGAGTCCCACAGTAGCAACTCCTGCTGCATCTAACAGTTCCTGTGGTGTGTAGGAACAAAGGCAACCAGCCAGTTTTCCCCCATTGTCTTTAAATTCCTTTGCCCTTATAAATCCCTGTTTTCTTGCGTCTACAAACTCATCAAATGTCTTTGGCAGATCCATTCTGTAATCCCTCCTGCTATGTATTTTTCATCCATTTCCTCACATCGCTTCAATGCGAATGTGTATTTTTCACTGCTCTCCTGATAACAGCGCCGCCCCGATGGCACCTGCATAACGGGCTAATGGCATACTTTCCACCGGTGCTTTTAAAGCGTAGCTCAATCTGCTGATCATATATTCATCTTCACAAAGTCCCCCTGTTAGAAAATAATTGGTCCCGTCCAGCTGTGAGATCAGCTGAGCTACTTTTACAGCAACGGATTCCACTACTCCATAGGCGATATCTTCTCTGGAAGTTCCTTTTCCGATGAGGCTGATCACCTCTGACTCCGCAAATACGGTACACATGGAACTGATGATGACGCCTTCTCCCTTGGAAGCCAGTTCAGACAGTTCTTTCTGGGTCAATCCCAGCCGGTTGGTCATGACTTCCAGAAATTTTCCGGTTCCTGCGGAGCATTTGTCATTCATAACGAATTTCATCACGCGGCCATTTTTTAATACGATCCCCTTTGTGTCCTGACCGCCAATATCAATGACTACGCCGTCTTTGCCCCACAGTTTCCAGGCGCCTTTTCCGTGGCAGGTGATCTCAGTTATCACTTTGTCCGCATAAGGCACAGACACCCGGCCATAACCAGTGGCTCCGTACCTGATATCATCACCTACCACCTGTTCTTTTTCCAGCCATTGATAAATCTCATCTGCCGTTTTCCTGCTGGAAAATCCCGTTGCCATTTCCATGGTCTTCCATATTTCCCCGTCCCGCAGCACCACTGTCTTCGCTGTGCTGGAACCAATATCGATCCCCACCTGATACATGTTTTCACCTCCTGGTATCTTTTGACAAAGGTCTTTGTTTTCATTCTAACATTAATTTTTCTCAATAGCTAATCAGTTATTGGCAGATTTTGTGGGTATTTATAGATTTTATCTATGAGTTGCGATATAATGAGCGAATAGAAAAACAAGCGACGCCCAAAGGGCAGCATTTGTTTTTCTTGAGCCATTAACGAAGGTCCCGCCTGCGTAAGCAGGCAGTAGAGCGCGTAAGCGCGGGGGACCTGAGTCTTCTCTTCAAAAGGAGCCAGCAAAAATGGAATTCAAACAATTAGAGGCCTTCGTGGCCGTAGTAGATTATAAAAGTTTTTCAGAGGCCGCCAAGCGCCTCTATCTGACCCAGCCAACCATCAGTTCCCATATCCAGGCATTAGAAAAAGAGCTGAATTCCCGTCTTCTGATCCGTACCACCAAACAGATGAAGGTGACAGACCGTGGAATGCAACTCTATGAGTGTGCGGTCCATATGTTGAATATGCGGGACCAGATCACAGAAGAATTTGTTGGAAATAAATGGAAGCTGATCGACGTCAGCGCTTCCACCATTCCGTCCTCTTATCTCCTGCCGGAGCTGTTATCGGAATTTTCCAAAATACAGCCGGATATCCACTTTCATGTGTGGCAGTCAGACAGTGCAGATGCAATTGAAAAAGTGGTCCAGGGCGCTGTGGACTTTGGCCTGACCGGTGCAAAAACAGAGGCCCAGGACTGCTGTTTTATCCCCTTCTGTTCTGATTCCCTGGTCCTGGCAGCCCCTGTAACACCGGAATACCTGGAACTGGCTGAAAGCTTCAAAAAGGATGAACCCGTTGCCCTGCAGCATTTTCTCTCCCATCCATTTATCCTTCGTGCTAATGGTTCCGGCACCAGAAAAGAGATCGATCTGTTTTTAGAACGTCACCAGATCTCCCTTTCTGAATTAAATATCGTTGCCCGCATGAATGATCTGGAGTCCATTAAAAAGTCCATTGCTTCCGGCCTTGGCACTTCCATTCTTTCTGCCCGCAGTGTAAAAGATATGGAAAGGACCCACCAGCTTCTCACCTTTCCATTGGAGAGTGCTGCGCAGGTCCGCACATTTTATATCGTATACAGCAAAAACAGGATCTTAAAACCCTATGTAAAGCAGTTTTTAAAGTTTGTAGAACATTATTATAAATAATTATCAAACCGTTCTTTATTTGATCCAGGCTCCGTCTGCTCCTACCTTATAGCCGTCCGGTGTGGTGGTATTGGTAAGCATGGCGCCGTCCTGGCCCAGATAATACCAGGTTCCATCGTCTCCCGCTTTCCACACATTCTTTGCCAGACTTCCTGTAGAGCAGAGATAATACCATTTTCCGTCTATCTGTTTCCATCCCTTTGCCATGTAATGATCTGCTTCGATCCAGTAAGTTTCACCGTTATCTGTGATCCATTCTCCAGAAGCTTTTACCCCGTTATTTTTCACATAATACCAGCCTGTATTATCCTTTACCCAGCCGCGTTCTGTAGTGACGCCCGGGCCGCCGGTATTATTATCAGATGCAGAATGAGCCGATGCACTGGTCTCGCTGGTCTGACTGTTGTTAGTCTGATCACCGCTTGCTGCAGTCTCCTGTGTCTGGCTGGAAGAACCCTTTGAAGTGTTTCCAGGTGCAGGTGTCTGAGAGGTATTCTGGGATGTGTTCTGGCTTGTACTCTGTCCCTTTAAAGCACCTGCCTCTGCCAGCTTAAATCCATAATCCAGCAGTGCCTTTGTATCTGTATAATGGGTAGACTGGCTTTTCATCACAACTGCGATCAGGCGTACACCATTGCGCTCTGCCGCTGTTACCAGCGTATTTCCAGCTTTTGATGTATAACCAGTCTTTCCTCCGATGATCCCCTGATAATATCTGGAATCATTTGGATTTAACATTTTGTGTCCCATGGTCACAGTCAGGCCGGAAGGATTCTTCTTGGTAGCCGGAAGTGTATAAGTTCTGGTGGATGCCACCATCTTTACAATATCGTTTGCAAAAGCAGCTCTGGCGATCAGAGCCATATCATGTGGCGTTGTATAATGGTTGGGGTCATTTAAACCATGCGGGTTTGCAAAATGGGTATTGGTACAGCCTAAAGAGGCTGCTTTGGCATTCATCTTCTCTGCAAAAGCGGCATTACTTCCAGCTACATACTCTGCAAGGGCATTTCCCACTTCATTGGCTGATTTTAACAGCAATGCATACAGGCACTGGCGAACGGTCATGGTATCGCCCTCTGTCATACCAATGGAAACTGCTCCTGATTCCAGATTGGTAGTGGCTGTTGCGGAAAATGTAACGGTATCATCCAGATTGCAGTTTTCCGCTACTAAAAGGGCTGTCATCAGCTTGGTGATACTGGCTGGATAATACTGTGTCTCGCCGTTTTGTGAAAATAATACACTTCCGTCCGCTGCATTTAAAAGCACTGCGCCCTGGGATGCAATGGTTGGTTTTGTAATGGAAGACACATCAACGGATGAAGTCGATGTAGCCTGGTTAGACGTGTTCTGGGCATTTGATGCCTGGTTGGACTGTGCTGGCTGTGTTTCCTGAGCCTGAGTCTTGGACGTGGACGTTCCCGGATCTAAGGGAGTGATCGTCACCTGACTGGCCCATGCAGGTACAGACAACGCCAGGACGGCGGCTGTGCAGACAGCAAGAAAACAGGATGTTTTATGTTTTTTCATTAGGATAATGTCCTCTCTTATTTTTCTTTTACTAAGTATAGCATATCCAGGCGCATACCGCAGTTACAAAAAACACCCTATTTTGTTACGATTTCTTTAAGTTTTCCCCATTGAGCACTGCTTCTGTCAGTTCATCCCCTTTATATGCCAGTTTCAGTGAAAAGAACGGTGCATTTTCCTGAAGGAGCTTTAAAAAGATCTTATCTCCTTCCCATAGATTCAGCTTTAAAAGATCTTCTTTTTTGATCCACTCCAGTACGCCTTCGTTGCAGGGGATCATTTCTCCCTCATATCCGTCTGCTGTATAAAGGCACATGTATTCTGTATCCCAGCCTTCGGAAATAAAGGTGACGATCCCCCTGAATCTCCAGGATGTAAGGGTCAGTCCGGTCTCTTCTTTCGCTTCCCTAAGCAGGCATTCCTCCGGGCTTTCATTTTCTTCAAAATGACCGCCGATGCCGATCCATTTATCTTTGTTCACGTCATGTTTTTTGCTGACTCTGTGGAGCATCAGATAACTGTCACCTTTTTCAATATAACATAATGTAGTAAGTTTTGAACGTTCTCCCAATTTATGTTCCTGCTTTCCCGCCTGTAATTCAAAAAGGCCGCCGCAAACGCGGCGACCCCTGAAAATTTCGCTATGATCATCACTCTTCAATAGAATAGTTCGGAGCTTCTTTTGTAATATGGATGTCATGTGGATGGCTCTCTTTTAAGGATGCTGCAGAGATCTTAACAAATCTTCCTGTCTCCTGGAGAGTTGGGATATCCTTTGCTCCACAGTAGCCCATACCGGAACGTAAACCGCCTAACAGCTGGAATACAGTATCTTCTACCATACCCTTGTAAGCTACACGGCCTTCTACGCCTTCTGGAACCAGCTTCTTTGCATCTGTCTGGAAATAACGGTCCTTGCTTCCGTTTTCCATTGCTGCAATAGAGCCCATGCCGCGGTATACTTTGTACTTACGTCCCTGATACAGTTCGAAAGCGCCCGGGCTCTCGTCGCAGCCTGCAAGCATGCTTCCCATCATACAAACGCTGCCGCCTGCTGCGATGGCCTTTGTAATATCACCGGAATACTTGATACCACCGTCTGCAATGATCGGGATACCATATTCTTTTGCAACTGCATAGCAATCCATAACAGCTGTGATCTGAGGAACACCGATACCTGCTACTACACGGGTAGTACAGATAGAACCAGGTCCGATACCAACCTTAACACAGTCAGCGCCAGCTTCGATCAGTGCTCTGGTAGCATCACCGGTTGCTACGTTTCCTGCAATAACCTGAACATCCGGGAATGCTTCCTTGATCATCTTTACGCAGCGGATAACATTTGCGGAGTGGCCATGAGCGGAGTCTAAAACAACAACGTCTACTTTTGCCTTAACCAGCGCTTCTACACGCTCTAAAACGTTAGCTGTGATACCAATAGCAGCACCACATAACAGACGTCCCTGATCATCCTTTGCAGACAGCGGATATTTGATCTGCTTTTCAATATCCTTGATGGTGATCAGACCTTTCAGGTTGAAATCATCATCTACGATCGGCAGCTTCTCTACTCTTGCCTTTGCAAGGATCGCTTTTGCGTCCTGTAAAGTAACGCCTTCCTTTGCTGTAACCAAGTTCTTGGAAGTCATGCACTCTCTGATCGGGCGGTCAAAATCTTCCTCAAACTTTAAGTCACGGTTGGTAATGATACCAACTAACTTCTTGCCTTCTGTGATTGGCACACCAGAGATACGGAACTTTGCCATCAGGTCATTGGCATCCTTTAATGTATGATCTGGGGAAAGATAGAATGGATCGGTGATAACACCGTTCTCAGAACGTTTTACACGATCTACCTCCTCAGCCTGTGCCTCAATTGACATATTCTTATGAATAATGCCGATTCCTCCCTGACGAGCCATGGCGATCGCCATACGATGCTCTGTAACGGTATCCATACCTGCACTCATAAGCGGGATGTTCAGACGGATCTTCTTGGTCAGGTGTGTGCTTAAGTTTACCTGATTTGGGATCACTTCTGAATAGGATGGAACCAGAAGCACATCATCAAAGGTAATGCCTTCACCGATAATCTTACCCATTCGTTTTTTCCTCTCTTTCTGTAATATGTTCTCTCGGAGTCTTTCCTGCACCTGCTTTTGCGGCTGATTTTCCGTCAGTCGCACCCGAATTTCATCAACGTACGCACCGCGTACGCCTCAGAAATTTGGGCACAACTGACAAAAAATCTTCTCGCAAAATCGGGCACAGAAAGATTCCGAGAGAACATTAATTTATTGATTTAAAGGTTCAATATAACGCCAGTGCTAAAAAAACTTTTGTTTTATCAGACACTGGCGTTTGAGCCTTCTTATTAGTAACTAATACTAGCAAATTTTATATGGATTGTCAAACCCATTTACCGGAAAATATTCATTGAAATTGCTTATAATTTCTCATCAGAAAAGCTTATGAACGGACGAACTTACTTGGCAATACACGCCGCATAGCTGCTTCCATCTTCTCCCCAGGCTCAAATAAGACTTTGGTGGTCACAGCGCCTTTCTGGCTGATCAGGGCATATACTTTTGCGCCTGTACGGCCGCTGGTGCAGCTTAACACTTTCATTCCCTGCTTTTCGTACTCTTTTAATACATAGGAATCTGCCGGTGCGATCACCTGGATCTCTTCTTTTTCGCAGTCAAAGGCCTTTTTTCTTTTGGCCTTTCCAAGGATGCGGTCCACACTGAAACCGCCGTCTGCAAACAGGTATTCATATTCTACACTGAGGTTTAAAAAAACAAAATAAGCTGCGGCACATGCTGCCACAAGGATCAGTACACCGAACATGATCTGCAGTGCTGCAAATGCAGATACTGCACACAGTACGATCATCAATACTTTTACCGGCCATGCATAAACGGGATCCTTCCGTTTTACCAGCCACTCTACATAATTTTCTTCCATAAGTTTCTGCCTTCTCCTGTTGTATAGTCATGCAGTTTTATCCTGCACGCTTAGCTTGTTAATAGTATAACCTATTTTACCCTTGTTTTCCAGCTATTTTCAAATAATAGGATTTTTAACCTTTTGCCCCTTAGTATCATATATTATCTACAAAGAATCTTCCAGGCAGGTAACATTTTTATGAATCCCCCTCTTTGTCTGAATGATATAAAGCCCGGCGAAAAGGCCCGCGTCTGCTGCCTTACCTCCTGTGGAAGCATCCGCCGCCGCTTTCTTGATATAGGTCTTACAGAAAATACACTGGTAGAATGTGTAGGTGTCAGTCCTTTAGGTGATCCGGCTGCCTATGCCATACGGGGAGCTGTGATCGCGATCCGCAAAAAAGACAGTCAGAACATTCTGATAGCAGGAAAGGAAAACACGCCTGACTGCCCGGTCATCGCGCTGGCTGGAAACCCAAATGTAGGAAAAAGTACTTTATTTAATAACCTTACTTCCGGTAAAAAACAGCACACAGGCAACTGGATCGGCAAGACCACTGCCAATGCCTGGGGCATCTGCCATACGGGCACGAAAGACTATGTACTGGTGGATATTCCCGGTACGTATTCTCTCTCTTCCCGCTCTGCAGAGGAAGAAGTAGCCAGGGATTTTATCTGTTTTGGTTCTCATCAGGCAGTCGTCGTTGTCTGCGATGCCACCTGTCTGGAGCGCAATTTAAACCTGGTGCTGCAGATCTTAGAAGCCACGGACCGTGCCATGGTGTGCGTCAACCTTTTAGATGAAGCCGAAAAGAAAGAGATAAAAATAGATTTAGACCAGTTATCGGACCTGCTGTGCGTGCCTGTAGCAGGTACCTCTGCCAGAAAGAAAAATACGCTGACAGACTTTTTAAAGAGGTTAAATGACCTGACAGACGCTCCCGCCATTCCCCATTTCCAGGTCACTTACTGTAAAGAACTGGAAAATGCTATTTCCATGCTGGAGCCTGCTGTAAAAACCTGGATGGATGCCCATCCTCTGCCCTTTTACATGACTTCCCGCTTTCTCACACTGCGCCTTTTAGAATACGATGCTTCTTTTCTGCGCTCATTTGCGGCTGCCTGCGGCCATGACCCGGCCCAGGATGAGGATGTAGCCCACAGCTTAAAATCTGCCTGTTCTTATCTGGACCAGAAAGGTATTTTTAAAGATATGATAAAAGACTGCATGGTATCCAGTCTGGTAGACAGCGCCGAAACCATTGCTTCCCAATGTGTCCACCTGCCGGGACGAAATTATAACGAAACAGACCGTAAATTGGACCGTATCCTTACCGGGCGGCTGGCTGCTTATCCCGCCATGGCCGGACTTTTGGCCCTTATTTTCTGGATCACTTTAGCAGGAGCTAATCATTTATCCGGTCTGCTTTCTGCCCTGCTGTTTTCTTTCCAGCCTGTTCTGGAACATATTTTAATGTTTTTCCATGCTCCGGCCCTTTTCCAGGAAGCCGTTGTTTACGGCATCTACCAAGTCCTTGCATGGGTGATTTCCGTGATGCTTCCGCCTATGGCTGTATTCTTTCCTCTTTTTACTTTGCTGGAAGATTCCGGCTATCTGCCCCGCATTGCCTACAACTTAGACCGGCCTTTCCAGTGCTGTAAAGCCTGCGGAAAACAGGCGCTGACCATGGCTATGGGCTTTGGCTGCAATGCAGCAGGCATTACCGGCTGCCGGATCATAGACTCACCCAGGGAGCGGCTTATTGCCATTCTTACCAACAGTTTTGTACCCTGCAACGGCCGTCTTCCCCTTTTTATCACACTGATCCTGCTGTTTTTGTGCAGCAGCCAGGGGAATGCTGCTTCTTATGCTATCAGCGCCCTGATCCTTACCTTATTTATCCTTTTTGGGATCGCTATGACCTTTCTCACCTCATACCTGTTGTCTGCTACTGCCTTAAAAGGTGTTTCTTCTTCCTTCACACTGGAACTGCCTCCTTACAGGCGTCCCCAGATAGGGAAGGTGATCCTGCGCTCAATCACCGACCGCACCTTATTTGTCCTTGGAAGAGCCGCTGCTGTGGCTGCTCCTGCAGGACTGATCCTGTGGCTTATGGCAAATGTGGCTCCCGGTGGCATCAGCCTGCTTTCCCGGTGCAGCATGATATTAGACCCCCTTGGGCATCTTTTAGGCATGGACGGTGTCATCCTCACCGCTTTTATCCTGGGACTTCCCGCCAATGAGATCGTCCTTCCCATTATCCTTATGGCCTATACAGCCCAGGGAAATTTAAGCGGCTATACTTCTGCTTTTCAACTAAAGCAGATCCTTACTGCAAATGGCTGGACCTGGACCACAGCTGTGTGTGTCATGCTCTTTTCCCTGATGCACTGGCCCTGTTCTACCACTCTTATTACTATTTATAAAGAAACAAAAAGCAGCCGGTGGACCCTTGCAGCAGCGTTCCTTCCAGCTTTCTGCGGCGCTTTGTGCTGCATGCTTTTTACTGCTTTTACCCGCTTCTTTTAACATTTTCTTAAACCTTTTTTGCCTGTCTTGACAGCCTGTATCCCCTTTTTATATAATAAAAAACCTGAAAGATTCCGAGCGAACATAAAATATGAAAAGAGGATCCATTCCTATGACTATAAAAAAAGATTCCCGCTCTTCCTATCACGGTCCCAGAGGAAGACGGGGTAATTCATCAAAAAGAACACATGTAAACTATGACCGGCCGCCCAAGAGTAAAGCAGTAAAAGGGCTTTGGATCCCTATTGCTGCAGCAGGCGCTGTTGTAGTCCTTCTTGGCACCTCAGCAGTCATCCTTCACTCCCGGGCAGTAAAGCAGGCTGAAACCCCTTCCGAAACTGCAGTAGAAACCATAGCAGAAACCTCTCCTATCCTGCTCACTGTCAACGGCATTTCCTTAAATGGTCTCAGTGAAAATGAGGCTGTTTCAAAGATCAGCGACACACTTTCCTGGAATATGACGGCCGTACACGAAGACGATTCCACAGAACTTTCCAATGTTCTTACCGAAGCCATCCGCAGCTGGCTTAAAGCTCAGGAGACTGAAAATGTTTCTGGCGAGCTTACATTAACTGCTTCTGATCTGCCCCAGGATGCCTTAAAAGAAGCTATTTCCAAAGAAGCTGACCAACTGGCAGAACAATGGGATGTTCCTGCAAAGACCAGTACACTGGACCATTTTGACACCCAGAAAGGGGAATTTGTATTCCGTGAAGGCTGTGCAGGTATCCGTATTGACAAAGATCAGCTGGGCAGTGATATTTTAGCTGCTCTTTCAGAAAACCACATGGATGCTTCCATTGAAGTCCAGTCTTACAAAGAAGCTCCTGAAATTTCCTGTGACGAAATAAAAGCCAGCTATAAGACCCTTGCAACTTTTACCACCACTACCACTGATAATAATAAGCGCAATACCAATGTCCGCCTTGCAGCTGAAGCTTTAAACGGCACTATTGTACAGCCGGGAGAAGAATTTTCCTTTAATTCTGTTGTGGGCCAGCGCACGGTCGAAAAAGGCTATCAGGAAGCTGCTGCCTATAACCGTGGGACTGTTATCCAGGAGATCGGCGGCGGTGTGTGCCAGATCTCCAGTACCTTATATCAGGTGGTCTTCCAGTCCGGTATGAAAGTTACCTTCCGCCGTTCCCATACCTTTGAGCCTAACTACGTAACTCCGGGTCAGGACGCTGCTATCAGTTGGGAACAGCCGGATTTCCGTTTTGTAAATACTTCTGATAAACCTATTGGTATCCGGGCTTCCTATGAGAACCGCAAAGCAACGGTATCACTCTTTGGAGTGCCGGTCTTAGAAGATGGCATGACTTTAGATCTTGCATCTGAAAAAGTAGAAGAAATAGATCCACCAGAGCCAGAATACGTAGAAGACCCTGCGCTGGCTCCTGGAACAGAAAAAACAGTAAAAGCGGCCACCAATGGCAGCCGCTGGGACACCTATAAAGTTGTGTATAAAGATGGTCAGGAAGTAGAACGGACTCTGGACCACTCAAAGACTTATCTGGGCCACAGTGCTGTGATCCACCGCAACTCTTCCAGCGCTACATCCAGCACCAAAGCTGGTACAGTGGATTCCTCTTTATCTGATGGAAATACAACAGAAGCCCCAAAAAATTCCGTTGAAAATACAACAAAACCCGCTGAAACTTCAAAACAAGAAAGCACTCCGGCCCAGACTACCTCTCCACAGCCAGAAACGACTGCTTCCCCGGAAGCTTCCCCAGCTGGAACCTCTCCAGCAGAATCCACACCTGCTGTAGACGGAATGCCGGAAGGCTACACACCGGAGACCATCGCTCCTTTCATACAGTAACCGCCCGGCACCAGCCGAACTTTATTTTAATAAATTTCCCAGTGTTTCCTTCAGCTTATCCACTTCGATCGGTTTAGAAAGATGGGCATTCATGCCGCTGGCAAGAGAACGGCGGATATCTTCGTCAAAGGCATTTGCACTGATAGCTATGATCGGTATCTTACTGCTGTCCGCCCGCTCCATGGTGCGGATAGCATGAGCTGCCTCCAGGCCACCCATAACAGGCATCATGATATCCATGATGATCAGGTCATAATCTCCCGTCTTTGAAGCAGCAAACTTATCCACTGCTTCTTTTCCGTCATAAGCATTATCCACTTTCATACCCATATCTTCCAGTATATACTGGAGGATCTCCATATTCAGGGTATTATCTTCTGCTACCAGAACACGGATACCTGTAAAGTCTCTTTCATTCTCTAAAACTTTTTCCTGCACCCCATGTTCCTTCGCCGGCCTTAACTGGAGTCTGAAACTAAAGGTACTGCCTGTGCCAAGCTGGCTGTCCAGTAAAATACTGCCGCCCATCATATGCACCAGACGATTGCTGATGGCAAGCCCCAGACCTGTTCCCTGCTGTCCTGCTACAGAACGGTCTACCTGCTCAAAACTGCAAAAGATCCTCTGGCGGTCTTCTTCGCTGACTCCGATACCATGGTCTTTTACAGCAAAATACAGCTGGGACAGTCCATTTTCTCCTTCTGTTTCTGTTACGATCAGGGAAATATCTGTATTGTTTCCAGAATATTTTACTGCGTTGCCTAAAAGATTTACAAGGACCTGACTGATACGCAGGGAATCTCCATAGAACCAGTTGTGCTTTACCTGTATTTCCTGATGATAATGCTGAGATTTTTCCTCAATCTTAGCTTCTATTAACGGATACAGTCCATTTAACATCTTATCCAGCTGGAAATCATCCATTACCAGCTTCATTTTTCCGCTTTCGATCTTTGACATATCCAGAACATCATTTAAAATGCCGAGTAAATAATTGGAAGAACCCTTTACCTTCTTTAAGCAGTCCAGCCGGACTGCTTCTGACTGTCCATCCTTTAAAGCAATCTCTGTCATACCGATAATGCCATTCATAGGTGTACGTATCTCATGGGACATATGGGCCAGGAAATCTGCTTTTGCCTGTGCTGACTGGTCATGGCGGTTTCTGTTGATTCGATTCTGGATAATAATACCGATCTCCCAGAAAAGTTTTCTTTCTTCTTCCTGGTTCAATATCTCCTCATCGATACCCATGAAAAAGATGGTTCCGGAATACTGTCCATTATCTGTCATTAAAACAGCAAGTCCCTTTTGATCTGCATCATTTCCATTAAATAAAGGCAGTACTTTCAGTACCTCTTTTACAGGCTGCATGGCAGCTGCCTGTGCATTCCGGTTCAACCGCTCAAAGGCCTCTTCTGTACAGCGGACCACGCCCTGTTTTTCCGTTAAGCCGGAAATGTATTTCCACTGATAATCCAGTTCACTGGAAAGAAAATCCGGATGAAAGACGGTGATCATCATATTTTCCATGGCAAACTGTTCATTTAAGCGGCAGGAAATAAGGTCCAGCCCAGCCTCTATCTGACTGCAGCGGTCCAGGATGTTTAATGCCAGGGAAGCAAGTCCGATCTGTTCAATATACCCCATGGAAACGATCTTTCCAAATTTCTTCGGCTGTATATCCGGATCTCCCACCTCGCTCCAGGAAAGGATCTCTGCTTCTTTATGCTCTGCCCCTAAAGCAGCCACCTGGACCTGATGGAACAGTTTTGACGTATCATCTTCTTCCCCACCCCAGGTAAATCCGGCACGAAATTCCAGCTTTAAGGCACTGTGGCGTACCAACTGCGCAAAACGGTCTTTTAATTTCCACAGCTTCTGCCTGCAGGATGCCTCTTTTTCTCCCGGTATCCAGGCTAACAGTTCGTCAGAACCGGCTCTGATCATAACCGGTGTACCGGCAGTGCCCTCTTCACAGACCTGTAAAAACATTCTGGAAAATTCTTCCAGGATCACATCTCCAAAGGTAAGGCCAAAATCCCGGCTGATCTCCGTAAACCGGCAGATATCCACAAGGACCATGATTCCTTCCGGAAGATTTCCACGGACTCTCATCATTTCTTCCATACCTGGTTTTAAACGATAGAAAGAAGTGACCGGATCCATCCGCTGTTTTCTCTCTTGCTCTAATTCCCTCATCTTGTTTTCATGGATATCGCGGATATAACCTACGATCCGGCGGTCTTTTTCCTTTGTATCACTTATGACCTTGCCCCGGACTTCCAGCCAGCAGCCTTCCGGCCTTCCTGGTATCTTCCTGCAGACCTGGGCATACACATCACTGTCCTGACTGTGCATCATAGCCAGTAATTTTCCCTGATCTTCCCTGGAAAAATTAGGGGCAAACAGGTCTTTCTGCACCTGTTTGATATTCCAGAGCCCGTCATGGCTTGTGCTGTTTACGATCTCTATGGTATGTTCTTTGTCCCTGTAAGTAAAAAACAGGTCATTGGAGCTTTCCACAGCCACACGGTAACGCTCTTTTTCTTCTTTCAGCTGGTTTTCTGTTTTGATCTCATTTTCCGTCAGGTTCTCCACTATTTCGTGAAGTTCATCTACCTCCTGGATATTAGAAGGGACAAAATTCTTTAAACCTGCAATACCACCTCTGATACTGTCCATAAGCCGGTATACCGAACGTGTAGCATAACGGATCATAATAAATGTCAGCCCCATCCCTGCAAGAGCACAACAGAAAATGGCTGTCAGCAGACAGGTATACAGTTTATTTCCCAGATGGAAAATAGAATCTTCCGCCACAAATCCACAAAGAACCCACTTTGTATTCTTATAAGGAACATTATTGGCATACAAGCGCATCTCAGACGTGACTGCATAAATCTTCTGTCTTCCTATCTTTGAATTTTTTACCGCAAACAGTCCCTCATGCCTGGTATTTTCCAGAACAAAAACATCTTTTTCTCTCTGCACAGCATCATACAAAGTTCCTTTTCCCGCTATGGTCTCATAGGTCCCGTCTCCGTTATCAATGGCAATCGCATAACCGGCTAACTGTTCATGGCTCAGATCTTGAACACGGAAATAGGTATTGCACAGATAGCTGGCAGAAATTTCCGTTCCGAAAACACCATAGATTACTCCGTCATATATCAACGGAAGCGAATAGGTAATCATCTTATGATTATCCATTACATGGTCTTCCAGGATAAACGGAACGGACCAATAGCCAAGATTGTCCATTTCCACTCCTGAATGGGCCATCCCGGCTGTATAGGGCTCATAAAAGAAATCATCACTTTTCCTGTTCCCATACCCTTTAAGCTTAAAATCAGGTGACCAGGAACTGTCCAATGCTATCCCGCTTACACGTGCCAGCTCCTTGTCCCCACGTTCTAAAAGCAGGTCAGAATTTGTCTCTGTTTTCGTTACAGGATCCGAGTCGCGGACAAAAAATCCTTCAAAATCCCCAGCAGTTTCTGTGTTGGTACCGTTCGCCATAATAAGGAAAACACCACCGGTCGTATCACGGCGAAGGGATTCTAAAAGTTCCGGAAATACTCTGGCTGCATAGTTGTTTTGCAGATCACGGTTTTCAATAAAGTCCTCCATATCTGCCCCGCTTTCCTTAAGAAAGTCCGCCATCTCACTGTTTAGATAGGTACTTTCTTTGCGGATCGCTCCCCACTGATCCACCATGGTATTTTCCAGTATCACTTTACTGTTTTCCACCAGATAGCTGTCAAGGTTTACTGCATTGCTTTCCATGGTTTCTTTTACGCCGCTGGCCATAAGCATGCAAAACAGTGCCAGCCCCTGAAATAACACAACCAAGATCAGAGGGAGAAGCAATATGCGCATAAACGTCCGTTTCTGTACTTTCATCTGCGTTTTCCCTCCTGTTTTTTTCTCATACCGGTTTCCATCACTTATTTTTATAAACAGTGTCATTTAATTTTGAACACCAGTCCTCATACCATCGTTCAAAATTTTCATCGGTTGTAAATGCAGCCGCTGCCTCTGACCTTGACATACCGCCTGCTGTCATTTCATCTACCTTTTCCTTATCCTGCGCTGCCTTGTCAGACAGATCATAGTCTAATATTTTTCTAGCCGCATAGCCATTTTCAAAACTTTTCATTGTATAAAACCGGATATCTTCATAATTACTTAAAATGCTCTTCATGCATTGGTAAGCCTTATCACTGACCTCCAGATTCTTTTCCCTTATCATTTCATCCAACGCTTCCATAGAGTTGGCATCCTTACGCACAGGCAGGTACGCAGATTCACACCCAAAACGAAGATTGTTTTCCTTTCTGGTAAACCACTTTAAAAACTCGCAAGCTGCGTATTCATGCTGTTCATCTGATTTCGTCACAGCCATGCTGGCTCCTTGCTGCACATTCATTTTCGCTCCGCCTTCAAAGACCGGCGGCTGCATTACCATGTAATCAATGTTCCTGCTCCCATCTTCTGTAATCACCTGATCCGGAAAATACATGGCAGAAGCTGATGAACCGGTATAGGCCAGAATATCCCCGGTTTTCACATCATCAGAGCGGAATTTTCCAAAGCTTGCAAAGTAACCATTTACATATGGAACATAATAATTATCCCACAGACGGCGAACCTTTTCTTTGTCTGCATGGATCATCACTTCCCCGTCCTTTACATCAAAAAGGTCCACCCCCATCTGCTTCATACCCAGTACAAAGTAATTGGACATGGAATCTCTTCCGTAAAATGCTTTTCCGTCATCCAAGATATCCGGTGTTAAACTGTCTGTCCATTCATAATAACGTTTTGCTGTTTCAATTACACCTTCCAAAGTGGATAATTCATCTAAAGAAGAGCCTGTAGCGTCTGCAAAAGTCTGCCAGTCTGTAGCATTGATCATCATGATCTCTGTGGATTTTGCCACAGGAAACAGATACAAGGCAGAATCATCATTAAAATAACCTTCCTTAATGTAGGAGTCTACATATTCAGCCTGTTCTTCTTTTGTAAAGTAGGGAGTCAGATCTGCCAGTTTCCCCTCCTTCTGGACTGCATATGCTGTATCCGCATAAGTAGAAAAGATATCCGGCAGAGACTGGGCACCTACAGCCCCTGAAACTGCATCAGAAATCGCTTTTTCCAGGTCACTTATCGATCCGTATGTATAGCCTTCTACATAAATCCCCTTGTCTTTTCCTTCTGTTGCGTTAAATTCAGATACCAGCTGGTCAAAGGCCGCCTGCTGTGCTCCATTATAATAATGCCAGACCGTAAGAGAAACTGGTTTGCTTGGATCCAGTTTTACCTTACTGTCTGGCGCAGTTGTTCCTGTATTACTACATGCTATTAAAAGCAGTGCTGTTCCTAAAGCGGCTGCTGTCAGTGTTAAAAGTCCTTTTTTCATCACAGATCTCCCACAAAGTGGCTGTATACAGCCTGATTTTTAACACCATTATAGCGAAATTATGGATAAATTTCAATGAAAATGGGGAGCTTATCTTTTGTTTATGATTTGTCTTTTGCTTTCTGCTCTGTTAAGGCCTTTAAAATACGTTTGCGGTTGCTGTTTAAGTGGGTGATCATGGCATATTTTGCCCCCGGTGCATCTCCGGCAGAAACAGCATCTGTAATTGCCTTGTGATCATCCACTGTAAAACTGGCATAATCATTATTGGTCATTTTTACAAACAAAGGGATCCCTTTTACCACGATCTCCATAAGGTTGCAGAGGATCTGGTTATGGGTACATGCTGCCAGCTGCCTGTGGTATTCTATATCTGCTTCTATATGTTCCTGGCCACTTTGTACCAGATCTTCTACTTTTTTCTGTGTTTCTTTTAATTTTCTGCAGTCTGTATAATCTGCATTTGCGGCCGCCATAGCAGCCACTTCCGGCTCCAGCATCAGGCGGACATCTACAAATTCCAGTCCGGTCTGAAACAGATTGTCTTTACTGCTTTCCTGCAGTCCAATGGGATCATCCTTTATGTTTTCTGCCTCTTCTGGCTGTTTTTCTTCCCGGATATAAGTGCCGCTTCCCCGTATCACTTCCACTTTTCCGGAAAAGATCAGAAGCTTGATGGCTTCCCTAATGGTGCTCCTTCCCACCCCGCATATATCTGCAAGCTGAAATTCATTAGGAAGCCTGTCTCCTGTTTTCAGATCTTTTTCTGTAATATAAGCGCGGATCTGCTCTGCTGTCTGTTCTGGTAAAAGTTTTTCTTTCTGGCTCATTTTGTCTCCTTTTCCACAGGCTGCTGCCCCACTCAGGACCACGCGCTGACGCGCTCAACTGCCTGCTGACGCAGGCGGGTCCTTCGTTGGTGGTCCATGAAAAACAAATGCCACCTGCGGTGACGCTTGTTTTTCCTTGGACTACACCATATATCCCCCTTTGATAGGTGACACAGCATGCTCTGAGAACAGCTTTAAGGTTCCTTTGGTGTATTTTGGCGGCTTTGGCTGCCATTTAGCCTTTCTGGCTTTTAAGATCTCTTCCATTTCCTCCGGAGTGTGCTTTTCACCTTTTACGCCTACGATCTCCAGTTTGCGTTTCTTTACATTAATATAGATCAGATCGTCCTCTTCTACCAGTGCGATCGGACCGCCTGCAGCTGCTTCCGGGCTTACATGGCCGATCACAGGTCCTCTGGAAGCACCGGAGAAACGTCCATCCGTGATCAGTGCTACGCTGGAAGCCAGGTTCGGGTCGGAGCAGATTGCTTCACCGGTATAGAACATTTCAGGCATACCGCTTCCCTTTGGTCCCTCGTAGCGAATGAAGATAGCATCTCCTGGTTTTACCTTTCTCTTAAGAACAGCGTCAATACACTCTTCCTCACTGTTAAATGGTCTTGCAAGTAAAGTAGCCTCAAACATTTCCTTCGGGCATGCAGTGTGCTTGATAACGCAGCCTTCTGGAGCCAGATTGCCCTTTAAGATAGCAATGCTTCCATCTGTTCCCTTTGCATCATCAAAGGTATGGATGATCTCTGTACGCCTGATCTCACGTCCTAACAACTTGCCTTTTTCTCTTAACAGCTCATCGCAGTGGTCATAGAAACCATTCTTCTTTAATTCTTCCAGGTTCTCTCCTAAAGTCTTGCCTGTAACAGTCATAACATCCAGATGCAGCATGTCCTTGATCTCTTCCATAACTCTTGGAACACCGCCTGCATAGTAGAAATACTGGGCTGGCCAGTCACCAGACGGACGGATGTTTAACAGATAATGAGCACCTCTGTGCATACGGTCAAAGGTCTCTGCGTCTACTTCAAAGCCAAATTCATGGGCAATAGCCGGAATGTGCATGGTAGCATTGGTAGAACCGCTGATGGCAGCATGTACCATAATGGCATTTTCAAAGCTCTTCATGGTAACGATATCCTTTGCCTTGATGCCTTTTTCTACTAACTTCATCAGCTGTTTTCCTGCATCATAAGCAGCCTGCTTTAATTCCGGTGCAGTTGCAGGCATCAGGGCAGTACCTGGAAGCATCAGGCCTAATGCCTCTGCCATGATCTGCATGGTGGAAGCAGTTCCCATAAAGGAACATGCGCCGCAGCTTGGGCATGCATTGTGCTTATAATAATTTAACTGCTCCTGCTGGATCTCCCCTCTCTTCTCCTGGGCGTCAAACTTGCCGATCTGCTCCAGTGTCAGCAGCTCGTTGATAGCACAGGCCGGATCATTTTCCACATACTTTGGTGTAATGGTATGGGCTTCCATAACGCCGCCAGTGACAACAATGGCGCTCATATCTTTTAAACGGCCGATACCCATTAAAATAGCCGGTACTGCCTTGTCGCAGCTGGCAATAAACATACCGCCGTCAAAGCCGCTTGCCATCCCATGAACTTCGATCATATTGGTCATCATATCTCTGTGTGCCAGAGAATAGTTGATGCCGTCATGTCCCTGGGCGATACCATCGCAGATATCAGTCACATAATATCTGGCTGCTTTTCCGCCATTTTCATCAACTGCCTTTACGCCCTCTTCTACAAACTGATTTAAATGGGCGCTTCCCGGATGACTGTCGCCGTAAGTGCTTTCCACTAAGATCTGTGGCTTATCCAGATCTAACACACTCCAGCCCATACCGATCTTTAACGGGTCATTTTCCGGTGCAAGTTTTCTGACTTCCTGACTATGTAACTTCATAACCGTTCTCCGCTTTCATTCATCATATTATTTTTCATAAATTCATCTGACATCTTATGGGTTTAGATTAGCATTTTTTCATCAAAAAAGCAATAGGTCAGACATATTTTTCTGGTACGAAAAAGCCTGCAGCGGTTTTGCCCGCCACAGGCCTTCTTCTTTAACAGCATTTATACTGTTTTATTTTTAATTAGTACATTCCGCCCATATCAGGTGCAGCCTGAGCTGCCGGAGCTGGTTCCTTGATGGTTGCTACTACAGACTCAGTGGTCAGTAAAGTAGATGCAACGCTGTTTGCATTCTGTAATGCACTTCTTGTAACCTTAACAGGATCCAGGATACCTGCTTCAATCATGTTTACAAAGGTCTCATTATAAGCATCAAAGCCTTCGCCAACTGGGGACTCTTTTACCTTGTTTACGATAACAGCGCCTTCCAGACCTGCGTTTGCTACAATGTGGAACAGAGGAGCTTCCAGAGCCTTTAAGATGATCTTAGCACCGGTCTTCTCATCACCTTCCAGAGAATCAACAACCTTCTGAACATCAGCAGTAGCATGTGCATAAGCAGAACCGCCGCCTGCGATGATTCCTTCTTCTACTGCTGCACGTGTTGCATTTAATGCATCTTCCATACGCAGCTTAGCTTCCTTCATCTCGGTCTCAGTAGCAGCACCTACACGGATAACAGCTACGCCGCCAGCCAGTTTAGCCAGACGCTCCTGTAATTTCTCTCTGTCGAAATCAGAAGTGGTCTCAGCGATCTGCTTACGGATCTGTGCAACTCTTGCTGCGATCATTTCCTTGCTGCCGTTTCCGTCTACGATAACGGTGTTCTCTTTCTGAACCTTAACGGATTTTGCACGTCCTAACTGCTCCATGGTTGCGTCCTTTAATTCCAGACCAACTTCTTCGGAGATAACAGTACCACCAGTTAAGATAGCGATATCCTGTAACATTTCTTTTCTTCTGTCGCCGTAGCCAGGAGCCTTAACAGCAACTACATTGAATGTACCTCTTAACTTGTTTACGATCAGGGTTGTAAGAGCTTCGCCTTCTACATCCTCTGCGATAATCAGCAGTCTAGCACCCATCTTTACGATCTGCTCAAGAAGCGGCAGGATTTCCTGGATATTAGAAATCTTCTTGTCAGTGATCAGGATGTATGGATCATCCAGATTTGCTTCCATCTTATCCATATCGGTGCACATATATGCGGATAAGTAACCTCTGTCAAACTGCATACCTTCCACCAGGTCCAGTTCCGTCTTCATTGTCTTGGATTCCTCAATGGTAATAACACCGTCTTTGGAAACCTTTTCCATAGCATCTGCTACCATAGCTCCTACCTCATCATCAGAAGCAGAGATAGCTGCTACTCTTGCGATCTGTGCCTTGCCGCCTACTGGCTGGCTCATCTTCTTAATAGCTTCTACAGCTGCGTCAGTTGCTTTCTTCATACCTTTTCTTAAGATAATTGGGTTAGCACCTGCAGCCAAGTTCTTCATACCTTCGTTTACCATAGCCTGTGCCAGTACAGTTGCGGTAGTAGTACCATCACCAGCTACATCGTTTGTCTTGGAAGCAACTTCCTTGATCAGCTGAGCGCCCATGTTCTCAAATGGATCTGCCAGTTCAATCTCTTTTGCAATGGTAACACCATCGTTTGTGATTAATGGAGCACCAAAAGACTTATCCAGAACTACGTTACGTCCTTTCGGTCCTAAGGTTACACGAACTGTATCTGCTAACTGATTTACGCCTGCTTCCAGTGCCTTGCGGGCTTCTACACCATATTTGATCTGCTTTGCCATGATTATTTACCTCCAAAGATCTATACTATTTCGTATTTTTACTTACTATACGGGAAACGCGAACTCCGCTTACGCTACGTTTGCGTAGCGAAAAATGCCTCTGGCATTTTTCTTTACTCCACAACTGCTAAAATATCGCTCTGCTTTACGATCACGTATTTTTCTTTCTCTAACTCTACTTCTGTACCTGAGTACTTGGAGTAGATAACTTTATCTCCGGCCTTTACCTGCATGGTAACTTCCTTGCCATCAACTACACCGCCTGGGCCTACTGCGATAACTTCTGCCTGCTGTGGTTTTTCTTTTGCTGCACCTGGAAGAACAATACCGGATGCTGTGGTCTCTTCCGCAACTAACTGCTTTAATACAACTTTGTCAAATAATGGGACTAACTTCATAACTAGATTCCTCCTTGATCGTCATTCTTATTTTTCTACCTGCAGCTTTTATTTTCGCTGCTTCTTTCGCTCACAATGTAAGTTATAGCACCGATTGTTAGCACTGTCAAGTTCTGAGTGCTAATTTTTTCATTTTATATTCTTATTTTGTGAATCTTTTGTTTTTTTCACATTTTTTAGTTCCTTTTTTTTGCTGTTCGTATTACAATATAAGAATCAGACATACTAATGCATAAATTCATACACTATTTTACTAATCCAACAAAAGGGGGTATTTGTATGGCTAAGAAAAGTCTTGGAAAATTTGTAGCATTTGCAGCGATCTCCGGTGCTGTAGCAGCTGGTGTTTCCTATGTACTCCAGTACAAGATCTACCATAAAGCGCTTGATAAGGATTTCCGCGAATTTGAAGAAGAGGAAGACGAGGAAGAGGATGCCGAACAGGAAGAAAGCTTCGATCCGCGCAAATTAAACCGCAATTACATCTCCTTAAATTCCAGCAGAGATGAATTTAAGATGGCTGCCAAAGATATGGCTGCTGCCACAAAAAATGTATTAAAAGATGCCGGCAACCTGTTTTCTGATACAGCACATGAAGCAGTTTCCGCTGCTGTTGATACAGCCCATAT
>CAVDQU010000011.1:0-5826 GCA_963611035.1 Agathobaculum sp. | reverse complement strand
CATATTGCCATTCATTCCATGAAGGCGAAAAAAGAGGATCTTTTTGAAGAGGAAGATACGAAAAAAGCGGATCCAGAGCCGGAAGATGAATTTTTAGATGATGACTATGTAGATGACGATGATCTTTATGATTACGAGCGTCTGGATCGTTCTTCTGATGACGATGGAGAGATTTCCGTTTCTGTAAATGCTGAGGCAAGTGAAGAACTAGCAGAAGAAGAGGCTGAAAAAACAGAGGAAGATGTTCAGGCAAATGCACCTGCAGACGAAGAAGCAGAAAAAGCTGCCGAAGCGGTTGCTGAGCCGGTAAAAGAGACTGCCACCATTGAAGAGGATACCATTTAATATAATTAATACCTAAATTTAAAACGCGTCGGCTGGCGCGTTTTTTGTATACAAGATCCTTTTACTTTATATGTTTGCGGATCCCCCGGGACGCCTCAAATCCATCCATTATCGGCATTACCAGATCCATTAAGATCACCAGTATCTCTCCGGCTGCAGAAGCTCTGAAACGTTCCAGGGCTTCTTTTCCATTCCATGCCCTTATTACCTGCATTCCTTCTTTGCGCAGGATAAATTCGGCGATCTCCATGTTCAGTTCATTATCTTCTACCAGAAGTATCTTTTTGCCGATGACAGAAACCGGAGTTTTCTCCTCTTCCCCCTTTGTTTCTTCATCAATGATAAAAGTAAACCGCACCCAGCAGAAAGCCTTATCTCCCTCATCATGGAAAAATGGAATTCACCGTTCATCAGCTTTGTCAGTACCATAACAGCAGAAAGCCCCTGCTCATTTTTTCATTCTGGTACAGTTCAATGCTCTTTAACATGGACGCGCCGATCAGCGTATGGGGCTTCATGACCTCAAATTCTTCTTTGGTCAGCTTGCCTGGTTTGTTTAATATCTTCTCATCAATTCCGATCTTTCCAATATCATGAAGGTTCCTTGATCTCTGCGCTTTCTATGCCGGATTTTTCTGTTACCGTCATGTTTTTCCGGTTCTTTGCCTGATACATCAGACCATCTGCCCGGCTCACTGCATTTTCAATGGTCTCACCATCAGCAAGGACACTGCCGATGCTGACAGACAGGCGCAGCTTGGTATATCCGGGAACTTCTGCCGCGTAAACCATGTCACGGATCTGTTTTAACTTCTTTGAGAAGATCTCTTCTTCTACATCAGGAAGGATCAAAAGAAATTCATCTCCGCCATAACGAATCAGGATATCGCTTCTTCGGATACATTTACGGATAATTCCCACAACGGTACTAAGAACCAGATCTCCTGCATCTTGCATTTTCAGATGCATCCGTGGTATCATCCAGAACATTTAATATCTCCACCACAAAGAGCTGTCCTTCGCTCTCTACATACCGGGATATCTCCTGATACACCTTTGAATCACTCACTCCAGCCTTGTCTTCTGACATTTTTCCCGAAATGCTTTCAAGGAAAGGGAATTTTTATCTTTCGCCAGACATCTTACTCCCAGCCTAAAAGGTTCATCCACAAAAGCTGCTCTAACTGGTCATCTGCAATCACATAGGCATGGCTGACGGAATCAGAAGACATCAGCTGGTATTCGCCCATATCGTCTAAATGGGTCCACCGGTCATCTAACTGTATCTTTCCCTGGGAAATGAGCATATTCCAGTGGGAAATGGTCTCATCACTTCCCTTGATTTCATAAGTAATATCCCCCTCCATCTGGTCATCTATAAAACTGCCTGTTTTAACTGCCCAGGCATATTCTCCCTGAGGAACATTTTCATAATAGCAGTAACCGGTGGTTCCCTGGCCATTCATTTTTCCATTATCCCACATGCCGTCAGAATAATTATATCTTGGACTGTCCACATTGATAAACTGCAGAGCAAGACAGCTTCCCTGAGGCTGTCCATTTTCAAAGTTCCCATAAAATACAACTTCCGGCATGGTCATTACCAGCCCCACTCCTTCTATGTCTTCGGAAAGCCCGGTTCCATCATAGAGAAAGCGCTGTCCTTCAAAGGTACCGTAAAATAACTCCGCCAGGACTTCCTGCTTCTTATCTAACAGCTTGGCTGTCTGGGTCATGTCTTTTGTTTCCATGGAGCTTCGAAGGTCCTCTAACAGCTGTTTTTCCTCCTGGGACAGTTCCTCGTATTTGGACGGTAATGGAGTGGTCTCTTCCGGTGCCGTCTCTTCTATAGCAGTTTCTTCTATATCCATTTCAGACTGGGCATCCATGGTCTCCTGCTCTGCTGCCTGGCTTTCTTCTGCCAGTTCTGTTGCAGGCCTATTTCCCATTCCAAGGGCTCCCGCTGCCGGAAAGACCAGCACAAAAGCAGCTGCCACTGCCAGCCACTGTTTGGTTAATTTATTTCCATTTTTTTCCAGTTTTTCAGTCAGTTTCATCTTTCCAGTCACCTTCTATCTCACATCCATGCCTGTACCAGCCGTCTGCATCCTTCTATGATCTCACTTTCTTTCAGACTTGCATAGCCTAATATGACCGTAGACGGGAAGTGGTCTCTGCCTTCTCCGATCACAAAATCACTCATTCCGTATACCCTTACTCCGGCCTTTGCAGCTACTTCCACCAGCTGTTTTTCCAGCAGTCCTTTTTTATGGGTCAGAAGTACATGGATACCAGCGTATTCTCCCTGTATATCAAAAAATGGTTCCAGTTCTCTTAAACCGTTTAACAGGGTATCATGTTTTCCCTTGTAAACCGCTCTCATCCTGTTTAAATGGCGTTCGTAATACCCTTCTGTAATAAAATGGGTCAGGATGTTCTGGTCGATACGGGACACAGTACATGCATAAAAACCTGCCTTTTCCCGGTATAATGCCAACAGCGGCTCCGGAAGGACCATAAAACCTACTCGGATCGCCGGGGCAATGGAACGGGAAAAAGTTCCCATGTAGATCACTTTCTGACTGTCATCCATTCCCTGAAGTGCCGGGATGGGACGGCCTTTATATCGGAATTCACTGTCGTAATCATCTTCGATCAGATACCGGTCATCCTCTGCCTTTGCCCATTTTAAAAGCTCCTGACGCCTTTTTATGGGGATAATGACACCGGTTGGATACTGATGGGAGGGCATAACATAGGCAATACTGGCTTTCGTCTTTTCCAGTTCTCTTACACTCATTCCCAAGCGGTCCATGGATACCGGGAAAATAGGATGTCCCAGACTTTCAAATACACGGAATGCCTGCTTATAAGTAGGATTTTCCAGTGCGATCCCTGTATTTCTCCCGATCAGCTGGGAAAGGAGCATTAAAAGATATTCACTTCCTGCACCTACTAAGATCTGTTCCGGCCGGCAGTGGACGCCTCTGGCTGAATGGAGGTAATCCCGGATCGCCTGGCGCAGACCATATTCTCCCTGGGCATTTCCCACTGCAAACATGTCTTTATTGTCATCTACCAGTGTATTTTTACTTAATTTTCTCCATGCATTAAAAGGGAAACTGTCTAAGTCAATACCTCTTGGGGAAAAATCCACTTTGCAGGCGAAATCTTCCGAATTTTCCCCCTTTGGTTCTTTTTCTTCCATCTCACCATGGTATTTTACCTCCACCAGTTCTTCGATCTGGCAGACAAAATATCCTTTACAGGGAAGAGCCTCTATGTAACCTTCTGAAAGCAGCTGCTCATAAGCCAACTGGGTGGTGCTCCTGCTTACATGGAGATTGCCTGCCAGAGTCCTGGTAGAAGGCAGTCTGCTTCCGGCGCGAAGCCTTCCGGCGCGGATCTCCCCTTTGATATAGCTGTAGATCTGCTCATAAAGGGGGATGTTGTCTTTATTTTCAATGGGCACCATTAATTCCATTGGATCCTCCTTGTATCTTCCTCTTCTGGCATCTGCCGTCAGCAGATATCAGGCTGTTTTTATGAAAGATAAAAGGCTCTCTGTCTCCAGAGAGCCTTATTGCATCGCTTCACTTTATTATTTCGGCAGTTTGAAAGAACTCTTCAGAGAAACGATCCTGTTAAATACAGGATTTTCTTTGGTGCTGTCCTTGCAGTCTGCGCAGAAATAACCATTTCTTACAAACTGGAAGCTATCGTAGGCTTCCGCCTGTGCAAGAGCAGGCTCACCGTAGCATTCTTTTAAGATTGTAAGAGAATTTGGATTTAAGTTCAGGGTTCCGTCTGCATTCAGCTTGCCCTTCTCCTCATCTACGATATTCTCATAAAGACGGCACTCGATCTTCTTTGCAGTAGGTACAGCTACCCAGTGGATGGTTCCCTTTACCTTTCTGCCTTCAAAGCCAGAACCACTCTTTGTCTCAGGATCATAGGTTCCATGTACTACTGTTACATTGCCGTTTTCATCTTTTTCGCAACCGGTACACTTTACGAAATAAGCGCCCATAAGACGTACTTCATTTCCTGGGAACATGCGGAAATATTTCTTAGGAGGTTCTTCCATAAAGTCTTCTCTTTCAATGTAAACTTCACGGCTGAACGGAACCTTTCTGCTTCCCAGTTCCGGATTTTCCAGGTTGTTTGGAACATCCAGCTCTTCGATCTGTCCTTCCGGATAGTTGTCGATCACCAGTTTTACAGGATCTAAAACAGCCATCATACGGGACTTTTTAAGTTTTAAGTCCTCACGGATGCAGTATTCAAGCATTGCATAGTCAACAGAGCTGTTTGCCTTGGAAACGCCTACTAACTCTACAAAACGCTTAATAGACTCAGGTGTATAACCTCTTCTGCGCAGTGCAGCGATGGATACCAGACGCGGATCATCCCAGCCGTCTACAATGCCATCTTCTACCAGCTTCTTAATATAACGCTTTCCTGTAACCACATTGGTCAGGTATAGCTTTGCAAACTCGATCTGACGAGGCGGATTTTTAAATTCACACTCTTTTACTACCCAGTCGTAGAGAGGACGGTGATCCTCAAATTCCAGGGTACAGATAGAATGGGTAATGTGCTCTACCGCATCCTCAATTGGATGAGCGAAGTCATACATTGGGTAGATGCACCACTTATCACCGGTATTGTGGTGATGCATATGGGCTACACGGTAGATGACCGGGTCTCTCATGTTGATGTTAGGGGAAGCCATATCGATCTTGGCACGAAGAACTTTTTCGCCATCCTGATATTTGCCTTCCTTCATCTCTTCAAAAAGACGCAGGTTCTCTTCAATGGAACGGTTTCTGTATGGGCTTTCCTTACCTGGAGTATTGAAATCGCCTCTGTACTCTCTGATCTGCTCTGCACTTAAATCGCAGACAAAAGCCTTTCCCTTCTCAATAAGGAAAACAGCGCACTCGTACATTTTTTCAAAATAGTTGGAAGCAAAGAACAGTCTGTCCTCAAAATCAGCTCCTAACCACTTTACATCTGCCATAATGGACTCAACAAACTCGCTTTTTTCCTTGGTCGGATTTGTATCATCAAAACGCAGGTTGAATTTTCCGCCATATTTCTGTGCCAGTCCATAGTTTAAAAGGATGGACTTGGCATGTCCGATATGCAGGTATCCGTTTGGTTCTGGCGGGAATCGGGTCTGGACGTGGTCATAAACACCTTCTGCCAGGTCTTTATCAATTTCCTGCTCTATAAAGTTCTTAGAAACCGACTCTTTTTCTTCGGTCTCTACTACCATATCTTTTTCTGCCATAACTGCTCCTCCGTGATCTGTCGTCATAGTTATCTAAAATCATATCACATTTTCAGGCTGTAGTAAAGCCACAGCTTTCGTATGCAGGGATTTCGCTTTTAGCACTGTATATTTATAAATAATGCCCTTTCTGTATCTATCTCTCTCTTTTGCTTCTTAAATAGCTGAATCCGCACAAAGTTTCC
>CAVDQU010000010.1:30173-32841 GCA_963611035.1 Agathobaculum sp. | reverse complement strand
ACTCGAATCTGCATCCTACGTGATTAGGCTAGTTATTTATGAAACGATGTACTAGCATTTTCAGGTGGGGATATTTATGTGCGTGACCATGGCAACCTACTGCGGCCAGAATATGGGAGCAGGTAAAAAAGACCGCATCCGCACCGGTATCCGCCAGGCCCTGATCCTTACCTGGATCTGGTCATTGGGAATGATCCTTTTAAGTTATACGGTTTCCCCATGGCTTATATGGCTGGTAACTGGTTCTAAAAATCCGGAAGTCTTAGTCAATGCTTCCTGGTATTTAAAAACCGACACCTTGTTTTATTTTGCCCCTGCTGCCATTTTCATTTTAAGGAACTGACTTCAGGAAATGGGAGATCATGTTACTCCTGTATTTTCCAGTATGATCGAACTGGTGGGAAAAGTGATCTGTGCTTTTCTCCTTGCACGGATTTTCCAATACTGGGGTATTATTATGGCCGAACCTATTGTATGGATCTTAATGGTCATTCCATTTATTATAAAAGCCAGAAAGCTGCTGTGATATGGGTTCACAGCAGCCTTCCGGCTTTTTGTTTATGCTTTCTGTCTATAAAATTTTCTGTCTCTTCTGACCAGCCATTACCGCTTTATTTAATGATCTTTTCTGCTCTTTCAAGAGCTGCAGTAATATTCGGGCAGAAATTCTCTTCTCCGACCCGTTCCGTAAATCCGGCCTTTTTCATTACCTTCATCGGTTGCTCATTTACATGTGAGAATACTACGGTCACGCCTTTGCTGTCGCAAGTCTTTGCAAGTGCTTTTAAAGCATTCATCGCTGTGCTGTCCAGTGCCGGAACAGCTCTCATGCGCAGTACCAGACATTTTGCCCCTTCTTCCACTACAATATGCTCAATTGCATCAGAAGCACCAAAGAACAGAGGGCCGCTCACCTCATAAACACGGATCTGGGCCGGAAGCATACGTAGATTCTCTTTGACAGCTACTGTATCATCATCCGCATATATCCAACTTTCTGCCTTTGTCTCTTCGCTCATTCTCTTGATGAACAGCAGACACGCAAGAACCATACCGACTTCAATAGCCACTACCAAATCGAATAATACAGTAAGTATAAAAGTTACCACCAACACCAGGATATCGCTCTTTGGAGCTGTTTTTACCAACTGTACGAAGGTACGCCACTGGCACATATTATAAGCTACCACAAACAGGATAGCTGCAATGGTAGGCATTGGGATCATGCCTGCATATGGCATCAGGACTACCAGAACGATCACCAGTGTAATAGAGTGTACCATACCTGCAACCGGTGTACGGCCGCCGTTTTTTATGTTTGCTGCTGTACGTGCAATAGCACCTGTTGCCGGGATACCGCCAAATAAAGCAGAAGCAATGTTTCCGGCTCCCTGTGCCACTAATTCCATATCAGAACGGTGCTTTCCATTAATCATGCCGTCTGCAACCACACAGGAAAGCAAGGACTCAATAGCCGCCAGTATAGCAATGGTAAATGCATTTGGGATAGCCGCCTGAACGATCTCAAAATTCACTGCCGGAAGATGAAAAGATGGCAGTGCATTGCTGATGGTATACAGGTTTCCAATGGTAGAAACCTTTAACGGCAGGAATTTTACCATAAGGATACCAACGATAACTGCGATCAGGGAACCAGGGATCTTCTTAAAAATATAAGGAGAAATGATCAGGATCGCCAGACTGACAGCTCCTACGATCAGTGCTGCCGGATTAACAGTTCCAATATTTTCCAGAAATGCTGCCAGTTTTTCCATTGTCTCGATTGGACGGACCCCATCCGGATAAGTTACACCAAAGAAATCCTTTAACTGTCCAATTACAATGGTAACAGCGATACCAGAGGTAAAACCGGTTGTAATGGTATATGGGATAAATTTGATCAGGCTTCCGAAACGGCAGATGCCCATCAGGATCAGAAATACGCCTGCAAGAACCGTTGCGATCACAAGACCGTCCATTCCGTCTCTTGCCACGATACCTGCTACGATGGTAGCAAATGCTGCTGTTGGTCCGGCGATCTGTACGCTGCTGCCCCCCAGAGCAGAGATAACGAATCCAGCTACGATAGCCGTAAAAATACCAGCCTCAGGACCTACGCCAGATGCCAGTGCCAGAGCGATAGACAGAGGAAGGGCAATGATCGCCACAATAATACCTGCTGTCACGTCTTTTACAAACTGGGACTTGTCATAGGACTTTAAGGCTGTGAATAACATGGGTTTTAAGTTGCTCATTTTACCTTTGTCCTTTCATTTTCCTTTGTTTCTGCTTTTTACACACGTAAATTTGATTATAGCATAAATAAAACGTTAAAAAACTGATATTTTTTATGTTTTTATTAAAATACATTTTTTTCAATTCAAACCCTGTTTTTAGCACAAAAATACCCGGGTATCCAGCCGTAAGCCACCAAATATCCGGGTACACACTCATATTTCATCTGTAGAAAACACAAGGATCCTCTCTCTTGGATCTTCCCCTTCAAAAAGATCCCTACAGTCCACCTCATCCACAAAAGCCAACTCTCCCATTGTCATCAGATACGCCACATACTCATCCGAAGGATAGTAAAAAAACAGCAGCATCTTTCTCGGCTCTTCATAATAAGATTCCAGGATCTTTTTTATCACCTTTTTCAATATTTCCA
>CAVDQU010000010.1:12920-30163 GCA_963611035.1 Agathobaculum sp. | reverse complement strand
CCACGGAAAAGGGATTAAAAAAATACATGCGGTCCGCTTTTAGCGGCACAGAAAAACTGGCTGCATCTGCCAGTTCAAAGCCTGTTTTTGCAGCAGATACAGCCATTTTCTGATTTTCCAGGGCATTATTCCAGATCCGTTCATCATACTCCACGCCGATACAGCTGCACCGGGTCTGGTAAGACAGGTAAAAATCCACACGGCCTTTGCCGCAGCCATAATCGATAATCGTATTTCCCTTCCGGATATAGCCGGTATTGGCTAACCGCTCCAGCACGCAGTAAGGCGTAGGCTCATAAGGATAATGATACTGGTCCGCCCTTGAATCATCCCGTCCCATGGTCTTGATATGAAGAAGTTTGTCCCATTTATTTTCGTCGGTCTTCATCATTTTTCATCCTGTTCCAGGTTATTCTCCGGGTCGTTTTCCATTTCATCCAATAACTGCCCGATCTTTGACACAAACAGATCAAAAGCAACATCATTTTTACCGCTGTTGATGACCACATCTGCCTTGGATCTGGTTGGCTCTACGTACAGGTAGTGCATAGGCTTTACGGTAGTCAGGTACTGGTCAATGATGCCTCTTAAATCTCTTCCACGCTCTTCTACATCTCTGGTAATACGGCGGAGAATGCGCTCATCTGCGTCTGCTTCCACGTACACCTTAATATCAAGCAGTTCCCGGATCCGTGGATCTGCCAGCAAAAGGATGCCTTCTACCAGGATCACAGGCCTTGGTTCAATGGTGATCACCTGATTGGAGCGGTTGTGCTGGCTGTAGTCGTAGACCGGGCACTGGATGCTGTGTCCGGCTTTTAATTCTTTTAAATGTTCCATCAAAAGGTCTGTTTCCAGAGAATCCGGGTGGTCATAATTTACCTTTACACGCTTTTCAAAGGGGATACCATCCTGTCTGCGGTAGTAATTATCGTGATAGATGACCACTACCTTATCCCCAAAATATTCCTTGATCCGGTTTGTAAATGTGGATTTGCCGGAACCTGAACCTCCGGCGATACCAATAATAATGCTCTTCATCTTTATTCGCCTTTCTTAATGCCAAACTCTTCCGGCATAAATCTTGGACAGATGTTCTCTGATGTACAAATAACGGTAGATGCCAGTCTGGTGCCAATGCCGCAGGCTTCCCGCAGGGATTTTCCATATGTAAGACCAATGCACACACCTGTAAAGAAAGCATCTCCTGCTCCTGTAGTGTCAACTACATCCACTTTCAGTGCCGGATACACGCCCTTATTTCCATGGTCATCCACATAAACAGCGCCGTCTCCGCCCATGGTCACTACCATCTGGGGGATCTGTGCGGTGCGGATCCGTTCTGCCAGGATATTTGCTAACGCTTCTGCACTTACATCCTCATAATCTTCCGAGAACAGAATACCGGCTTCCTGCTGGTTGCATACAAAACAGGAGGTCCTGCGCAAAAAATCCCGTCTTTCAATGGCAATGGTCATATTTGACACAAGGGCGTATACCTTCTTGCCATATTTTTCTGCATAATTAAAGATCTTTTTAACGATCTCCTTGTCTGTGTCGATCTCAATTACAATGCTGTCCGCATTTTTAAAGATCTCGTCCCCGCACTCGTCTAAGATCTTCTCAACCGGTCTGTGGTCCGGGCGCTTGGAAACAGAGGCAACTACATCTCCTTCATGGTCAAAAACTGCCAGCCAGGTGCCCATGCCATTTTCTACTTTGCGCATATAATCTGTATTTACCTTGTGGCGCTTTAACTTCTGGATCACATCATCACCCATGGCATTGTCATCCACCAGGCTGATAAAAGTAGGCTCCAATTCCACATTTGCAATATCTTCCACTACATTCCGGCCCACGCCGCCGTGGAGCTGGACAATGGTACCGGCATTTCTCCCCTGAGGGATATAAGGGGAAGTGGAATACCCCTTAATATCAATAAATACATCTCCAATGACTACGATTCCCATTTTTCCCATTTTCTTATGTTTCTCCTTTATCTCTGACCTTTATCATAAGGAATTCCCTCTGCCTTTGGCGCTCTGGATCTCTTAGAGGAAACAGCAAGGACTAACAGGGAAATGATATATGGAAGCATTTTATAAAATGTTCCCGGGATATTTAAGGCGGTTAAGAAATCAAAGCCTGAATATACGTTGGATAAAGCTCTGAACAGTCCGAATAATAATGCTGCCAAAGCGATCAGGTTGGGCTTCCACTGACCAAAGATCATAACTGCCAGTGCCAGGAAACCAAAACCTGCCACACCATTTTCAAACTTCCACTCAGAAACACCGGCTGTAATGTATACAATACCACCAAGACCGCCTAAAAATCCGGAGATCAGAACGCCGATGTAGCGCATTTTGTAAACATTGATACCAACAGAGTCAGCTGCCTGTGGATGCTCGCCGCAGGCCATAAGACGCAGCCCCAGGCGGGTGCGGTATAAAATAATATTGGCTGCGATCAGCAGTAAAATGGTAATGACCATAAACCAGTTGATCTCAAAACCACCGATCTTCCCAATGGAAAATGCCTTTTTCTGGTCAATGTATTGGATGGTAGATGCCACATTGTTTGGATTTTCCAGCATGTTAATGGCCTTTACAAATACAGTTGCTGCTGCAGTTGCAAGAAGGTTCATGGCAGTTCCTACCAGTGTCTGATCAGCGTTAAAATTAATAGCTGCCACTGCAAGAAGCAGAGAAAATACCATTCCAAACACAACGCTTCCAAGGATCACGCAGATCACCATAGCTGCCGGTGAAAGTCCCGGCATGTATTTCATCACCAGGGCACCGCCTAAAGCTCCGGCTACCATGATGCCTTCCAATCCCAGGTTAATAACGCCGCTTCGCTCGGAGAAACAGCCGCCCAGAGCAACCAGTAATAATACGGATGCATAGATCAGTGTATATTGTAATAACAGTGCCATGCCTATTCTCCTCCCTTCTGTCCTTCTTCTTTTGCTTTTTTATCCTCTGCTTTCTGTATCTCCCGGTTCATGCAATGCTTAAAGAACAGAACAAATCCACAGAAATAAATGATGATCGCAGCGATCAGATCAGAGATCTGAGAACAGTAGACCATTTTGTCTACATAAGCTCCGCCGCTGGTAATATGCTGGATAAAGAAGGAAGAGAAAATAGCTCCGATGGGATGCAATCCTCCAAGGAAAGCTGCTGCAATTCCGTTAAATCCCATATTGGGAACAGCGGTCTGTGCACAGGACCACTGCTCAATGCCGCTTAAGTATAAAAATCCGGCTCCCAGTCCTGCTAAAGCACCGGAAATCCCCATCGTCAGGATGATGTTCTTCTTTTCTTTCATACCTGCGTATTTTGCAGCATTTACAGAAAGACCGGTTGCCTTTAACTCATAACCTAATTTTGTCTTGCCTAAGACCACCCATACCAGAATGGCAAATACAACGGATAATGGGATGGCAATGGTCACATAACGGTTGTTTGCAAATAAGCTCTGCAGGCCCATATGCGGGATCACTGCACCTGGATTGTTGGTACGCAAAGGCAGTGTGTAAGTGGTTCCTGACTCCTTTACAGCGGTTAAAACCGTATTTACCGCATATAAGCTGATCCAGTTTAACATGATGCAGGCGATTACTTCATTTACATTTAAGTATGCCTTAAGAGCTCCTGATGCCACGCCAAGCAATGTTCCGCCCACCATAGCTAACAGGATACATACCCACCATGGGGCATTATAATGAATGGCAAAATACAGGGCAAAACCGGCACCGACAGAAAACTGGCCGGATGCTCCGATATTAAAAAGTCCTGCTTTATAAGCAAATAAAACAGACAGTGTACACATTAACAGTGGCGCAGTTTTTGCCAGTGTACTTCCAAAATATTCCAACGCTACTTCCGGCCTTGGGAAATAGAGAAAATTCTTTAAAATAGCTGTGATCGCTCTTCCCGCACCTGCGGAATTGATCATAAATAATACAATATAGCCTACAACCAGGCCAAGGAAGATACAGAACAAAGAGGCGATCAGTGTCTGTACCGACCCATTGGCCAGTATATTTTTTGAATTTTTTCTGGCGTTCATTGATTAAACCTCCTGTCTCTTGGCTCCTGTCATATAAAGGCCAAGTTCCTCTACTGTTACTTCTTCCGGTTTGAATCCTCCTACAATCTCTCCCTCATACATAACCAGGATACGGTCAGATATATCCATAACCTCATCTAATTCCAGGCTCACAAGAAGAACACCTTTCCCCTTGTCTCTTTCTTCTACAATGTGTTTGTGGATCAGTTCAATGGCTCCTACATCTACACCGCGGGTAGGCTGCACTGCAATAAGGAAGGTCGGATCCTTATCAATTTCTCTGGCAACAATGGCTTTCTGCTGATTGCCGCCAGACATGGTGCGCACCTGTGTAGCAGGTCCCTGACTGGATCTTACATCATATTCACCGATCAGTTTTTCTGCATAGCTGCGGATCTCTTTTTTCTTTAAAAAGCCAAATTTATTGGTAAAACGTGGCTTGAAATAGGTCTGAAGTACCATATTATTCTCCAGTGAATAATCCAGTACCAGTCCATGCTTGTGGCGGTCTTCCGGGATATGGCTCTCTCCCAGTACAGATCTCTGTCTTACAGAAGCCTTGGTAAGATCATTTCCATTCATGTGGATGGTACCGGATTTCAGCTCAGTAAGCCCTGAAAGTCCATATACCAGCTCCGTCTGTCCATTTCCGTCAATTCCGGCAATACAAACGATCTCTCCTTCTTTTACCTGGAAAGAAACATTGCGTACAGCGTCCTTTTTGTGCTTCTCACCGGCAACGGTCATGTTTTTTACATCCAGGACCACTTTTCCCGGTTTTGCAGGGACCTTTTCCACCTTAAAACTGATGTTTCGTCCCACCATCATGGCAGAAAGCTTTTCCGGGGTGGTGTCCTTAATATCTACGGTATCAATGTATTTTCCCTTACGTAAAATGGTGCATCGGTCTGCTACTTCCATAATCTCATTTAATTTGTGGGTGATAAACAGGATGCTCTTTCCTTCTGCAGCCAGTCCCTTCATGATCTTCATCAGTTCTGCAATCTCCTGAACCGTCAGCACGGCAGTAGGCTCATCAAAAATCAGGATCTCATTGTCACGGTACAGCATTTTTAAGATCTCCGTTCTCTGCTGCATACCTACTGTGATATTTTCAATCAGGGCATCCGGATCTACCTGAAGATGATATTTTTCAGACAATTCCATAACTTTCTTTCTGGCATCATCCTTCTTTAAAAGTCCATGGCTTACCGGCTCTACTCCCAGGATAATATTATCCAGGACAGAGAAACATTCTACCAGTTTAAAATGCTGGTGCACCATTCCGATCCCCAGTGCATTTGCATCATTTGGATTTTTGATCTCTACTTTTTTACCGTCTTTGCGGATCTCGCCCTCTTCCGGCTGGTACAGACCGAACAGAACGCTCATAAGTGTAGATTTACCCGCTCCGTTTTCTCCCAAAAGGGCGTGGATCTCCCCTTTTTTCAGCTGAAGTGTAATATTATCATTTGCAACGATCCCCGGGAAACGTTTGGTAATATTCAGCATCTCAATTGCATATTCAGACATATGATCTATGGTTCCTTCCCTATATACTTTCGTTTCTATTGGCACCAACTTTTTGGACACCAATCTTATTTGATCGTACCCTGACGTACATTTAATTTAACGGAAACTTCTGGCATCTCATCAATGCTGTTGCTTACCTCTATTTTTCCGTCAAAAATATCAGCTACCAGCTTCTCGTAATCTTCTACACCGAACTCATCGTTCCACTGTGTAGTATCTTCCGGAAGTCCTACATAATTCAGAGACATATCATCTTTGGATATAAGTCCCAGATTTTCCACTTTTCCTACATGCTCATCCCATGTACCGTCATAGATAATAGAATCCAGCATGGAATTAACAGTTGCTGTCAGGCTCTTCATGGCAGAAGTAATGGTGGTTCCTTCTCCATATGCGTCAATGATCGGGGACTGGTCAGAGTCTACACCGATGATCTTGCCCCCAACTTTTGCTGCTGCCTCTGCTGCTGATGTGAAAATACCGCCGCCGCAGGCAAAAACAACCTCGGTTCCATTGCTGTACCAGGTATCCATGGCAGCTGTGATCTCTGTAGAACCATAAAACTGGCCGCCATATGCATAGTCGATCTCTACTTCATCAGTAATCCCCATTTCCTTTGCTGCAGCGTCAATTCCCTGAATATAGCCGTAGCCATAACGCATAACACCAGGAACGGCCTGACCGCCTAAGAAACCTAAATGACGGTAACCCAGCTTCACAGCGGTGTAACCGGCCAGATAGCCTGGGATCGCCTCCTGGTAAATAGCAAGGTAAGTATTTCCCGTATTGTAATACTGGGATACATCGTAAGCATCCGGATCATCATAATAAGCGTTTCCTACTGCTGCCGCTCCAATATCCCCGGCACTCATATCCAGGACAATGAATTTTATATCCGGATATTTAAAAGTGGTGTCTACAACTGTCTGCGCAAATACATAACCAGGCATAACTAAAATATTGTAGCCTTCTGCAACAGCCACATCTACCATGGCGGTTCTTGCGTAGTCTGTGTCACCGTCTGGCTTTTTGTAGGTAAAATCAATGTTATGTGCTTTGCAGTAATCCCTGCAGGCCTCATAAGTAGTCTGGTTAAAGGACTGGTCTGTAATATCTCCTGCGTCCGTGATCATGCAGACCCTGTAATCGGAGCTGCCTGTGTTCTCCGTAGTCACATTCTGTCCGCCGCAGCCCGTAAGCATCATAGCCGCCATGACCGCCGCCAGCAGCAGGGACATTACTATTTTACATTTCTTCAATCTTCTCTCCTCCAATAATGTTCATTGTTATTTTTATTGTTGACTACATACTGTATCCAATATAAAGATAATCATATCATAAATTTTTTTCTTTTGCATCCCCAAAAAAGGCCGCTGCAGTTTCCTGCAACAGCCCCTGAAAATCTTTTATCTACAAAAGCGACCAACTTTTTACGGTTGATCGCTTCCTGCTTTTACTCGATTCTCTCCAGAATCATTTCCTGATTGATGGTCTCCCGACCGCCGGTCAGCTTCATGCTGTCATCATAGACACTTACAATGTAGGAAACATCTTTAGCACGGCTGCTGGCAAAATGCAATGTCAGCCGATCGTCCTCCAGTACATACCGGAATGCATATTCTGACTCCGGTAAGAGCATACTTCCCTGGCCATCCTCGTCAAATTTCAGGGAAGTATAGTCATCGACAGCCCAGGTTCCCAGCAGCTGTTCTTCCATACTTTCTTCCGTTGACTTTACTGCATTGCTGGCGGTTGCCAATTCAATCTCTGTCAAAAGCTCTTCCGGGATTTCCTCCGGCAGAAGTTCTGTTTCCGGTAGTTCTTCCTCCGCTTCCTCTGATTTTTCCTCAGATTGCGCTTCTTTCGAAGCTTCTTCCGCGGCTTTCTCCGCATCACCCTGCTCCGGCTTTTCGATTTCACCGGCTTGAGATTCATCGTTTTTCTCTTCTGTTACCTTTCCTGCGGCTTCCGGCTCTGCTTTTGCCTCTGAATTTGATTCTGCTTCTGTTTTGGTTTCTGACTTTGTATCCGATTCAGTTTTCGTAGCTGTGCTATCCTCGGTGGCTGTATCCGCATCGACATGGGTATCCGTACCGGTTTCAGTTTTTTCGTCGGTTGCTGAGTCAGTTTTTGTGTCAGCTGCCGCGTCGGTGTCAGTTTTTGTGCCGCTTTCTGTGTCGATTTTTACATCGGCTTTTGTGTCGCTGTCGGCTTCTGTACCAGAATCCGTCTTTATCTCTGTTCCCGTTCCGTAACCGTTTTCTGCATCTGTCCCGCTATCGTTCTTAGTATCTTTTTCCTGCGTATTGGAAGCCGCAGCAGCAATCTCCTCTTTTCCCTGCTCAGCAAAGGCAAGTACCGGCACAGAGGAAACGATCAAACCGGTAATGAGCATGGCACTCATTTTTGATTTCCATCTTTTTATTTTCATAACAAGCCCCTTTCTGCGTGATGATCAAACCTTCACTCACTGCTTCCACACGCCATCCTGATCCACCTGATAATTGTCCGGTGTCACTGTATTCCGCAGGAGACTGCCTTCTTTTGCCCCCTGCTTTGTGGAGAAATAATACCACTTCTGGTCAATCAACTGCCAGCCGGTCAGCATTTTTCCGCTGTTGGTACCGATCACCGGATTCAGATAATAACGATCGCCGTTTACATCCAGCCAGCCCAGCTTCATATAGCCATTTTCATCGAAATAGTACCAGTACTCCTTGTCCAGCCAGTACAGCTTTGACCAGCCGTTCTTAGGATAGCTGCCGTTATTTTGCTGGAAATACCAGCCCTTTTCATCCTGCACCCAGCGACCCTTCTGACTATTGTCTGTCACGTCCACACTGTCATCGTCCGAACTGCCGGAGCTACGTGTTGTGCTTGTATTTGATTTCTGATAGCCGCAGGTTGCGCAGGTATTGCCATTGTAATGATGGCTTTCCTTCACTGTGGACTCGCCGCAGACGCTGCATTGCTGCCAGTGTCCCTCTGCATCCTGCAGATAGCCATCATACTTATGACCGGTAGCGGGGATGGTCAGATCCGCATAGCTTACCGGAATGCTGCCAAGCTTACTTGCAAACAGCGAATCGCAGCCGCTGCATTTGTAATATGTCTTATTTCCGGCTGTCGTGCAGGTGGCCTCTACAGCCTCCACAACCTCCAGAGCATGCACATGTTTATTATAGCCGCAGACTGTGCAAATATCGCCCTCAAAGTGATGGACCTCCTCATTTTTTTTACTGTCCGTCAAATCGGAGCAGTCGCTGCCCAGAGCACATTCCAACCAATGTGACTCCTCATCCTTCTTCCAGTCCTCCTGTGTCGGATTTTTCGGATAGGAATGACCGCTTGCCTGTAAAACCTTACTACCATCTGTCAGTTTGCCAGTCCCGTCTCCATCAGTAAATTTAAGGCCGCACTCACTGCAGGTCCAGTATTCGATGTTTCCGGCTTCTGTACAGGTGGGTGCTTTTTTCTCGGTTTTCACCAGCATCGATTCCCTATTGCTATCGGTATGCTCACAGACATGGTCACAAACCGTGCATTTACCATCATTCCATATATGCTCTGCATAAATTACATTTATGCCTTTCGGAAAGCTGTTACTGATTTTATCCCATTGCGTTTCTGTACCGTGATAAATCACAGATGTTAGGCTATTGCAAGCCATAAAAGCCACATACCCGATACTCGTGACGCTGTCCGGTATCGTGATGCTACTTAGATTACTGCAACCATTAAAAGCCAATCTCCCGATACGCGTGACGCTGTCCGGTATCGTGATGCTGCCTAGATTACTGCAAAAACAAAAAGTATAATCCCCGATACTCGTGACCTTGTTCGGTATCGTGATGCTGCTCAAATTACTGCAATTATTAAAAGCTTGAGCCCCGATACTCGTGACGCTGTCCGGTATCGTGATGCTGCTCAGTTTACTACAACCATGGAAAGCAGCATACCCGATACTCGTGACGCTGTCCGGTATCGTGATGCTGTTCAAATTACTGCAAGCCCGAAAAGCACTATTCCCAATGCTCGTGACACCATCCTCAATATAAACAGTTTTGATTGACTCTCTGGAAGATTTCCACGGCATATCGTTTAAAACGTAATTATTCATTGCTCCCGTCCCGCTGATGGTCAGCGTTCCGTCTTCCAGCTTCCAGGTCAGGTTTTCTCCACATGTATCGTTGATTGCATCTGCTGCATAAACGGTCATCCCCGTCCATTCCATAAAAGGTGCCGACCCTGCTGATACTGCCAGAAGGCAGGCCAGCCCCACTGCAGTCCATCTGTTTCTGTGTATTTTCATATCCTTCCTCCTCCGCCATAGACTCTGATCCTCTTATAACAGATCCACACTTCAATATTTTGGATTGTATCATATCCCTCGCCCCTCTGCAATATGCAAGAGTTAAATCACTTGTTATTATACAAAAATAACTTGTTTCGAGTAAGAAAAGAGTCATCTGTCACAGAATAATTTTCCACCGGAGAATAATTCATTCTTTTTAATATTTTGATTGTATATTATCCCGGGATGTTTTACGATAATATTGCAAATATCACTTGTTAATCGTCAAATATATCTTATCTATTTTCCACGGAGGACTAGACATGACTGTTAATGAAATTACAAATCTCACTGCCGACCTGCTGATCCGTTATTATGAGAATGACATTGAGCCATTTCTTGATTACTGTCACAAGGATATTCTATGGCTCGGTCCCGCAAAGAAGCAGGTCATCCGCACAAAGGCAGCACTAGTAGAAGCCTTTCAGCAGGAAAAGCAAATGCTGCAATTCAAAGTTTACGACCTAACGGCTACCCCGCTGCATATCTGCACCAACTGTACAGAAGTGCTTCTGACTTTCATTGTGGATACCTTCTGGCCGGACGGCAAAACAAACCGCGTTTACCAGCGCATTGATTTTACCTGGGAAATCAAGAAAAATCTTGCCCGTATCCGAGTATGCAACATTTCCAATCCCATTGACTATGACGACAGAGATGCGATTTATCCGGTTCATTACCTGGAAAATCATGCTCATATGACACTCTATACGGAATCCTCAGAGAAGTTGTCCTTCAAAGGAACAAACCGGTCCATTCTTTACACAAGTCCGGAACAGATTCTTTACATGGAAAGCATAGGAAATCACACAAATCTACATATGATTTCTCAAATATTTGAATGTACAGATCGCCTGTCTGCCATTGAGCAACGACTGACCGGCAAATTTCTCCGCTGTCATTCCTGTTATCTCGTGAACACTCTGTACGTGCAGTCTATCGAGCGCTTTGCTCTGACGATGACAGATGGCCAAAAGATTCCTGTGCCGGAAAAGAAATATACTGCCGTAAAGGCAATGCTGCTGAAACCCTAGTACATCGTTTACAAAATAACTAGCCTATTCGCTTGTCTGCAAATCCGATTGCACAGTTCAAAAAGCCTCAGCGTAGCCCGCTACGCCTGCGTTTTTTGAACTGCACACTCGAATCTGCATCCTACGTGATTAGGCCAGTTATTTATGAAACGATGTACTTGTAAGATCCTCCTCTTGGACAAAAATTTACTTTTAAGAAAGACTTTGTGCCACACACAACGCCCCATACCCCACTCTCTCATTAGGCCACACATCATATCCCGGCAGCTGTCTGGCGCCACGGATGATGTAGGCTTTTACTTTTTCACCGTACAAAAACGGATCGTTTCCGTTTATGATGCCCCACTGCATTAAAAGAGCTGCGGCCCCGGTAACAAAGGGAGCTGCAAAGGAAGTCCCTGTGACAGCTTCGTATCCGCCTCTGTTTCTGGCGGTGATAATGTTCACGCCGGGAGCCACCAGATCTGGTTTTATCTGGTTGGTCTGGCGTGTGAAACCACGGCCGGAGAAATCGGCATAGGCTCTGGTGCGAGAGTCATAGGCACCTGTGGAAATGACTTTTCTGGCTGTAGAAGGAATGGTCAGTGTGGTTTCCGGGGTGTTTTTTAAGAAGCGGGTATCATTATTTAAGGCTGCTTTAGAAGGAAGCCAGAAGTCAAATTGGCCGGTAATGATTTTTTCCGGCATCAGTATAAACTGCCAGATGCCGCTGTCTATATAATCTCCTGTGGGAATAAAGTCGAAATAGACCTCCTGAGCTCTGCTGTAAGGGGCTGGTTTCCCATAGTAGGTCAGAATTTCCGTATTTTCACTCTGAAAGCGCTGGGGTCCCAGATTTTCCCGTAAAGTTCCGACAACAAGCCCCGAAGGTGACCTTATAGAAACAGAAAACATATCTGCATAAGATTTCCAAAGCTGCACTCCAAAGCTGTTTTCATAGGCAGATACGGAAAGTTCTATGGTCTGCTCTCTTCCCATTTCCAGGCGTCCCCCTGTATGTCCTGCACCTGCTCCCTCATTTCCCGTTCCAGCTACGATCACATTTCTGCCATAGCCGGTCATATCGTCCAAAAAGGTTTCCAAAAGGCTGGTGCCGTCATGGGAACCATAGGTATTTCCAAAGCTTAAATTCACTGCCACCGGCCGCCCCAGTTTCCTTGCTGTGCCCAGGACAAAATCTATAGCTTCCATTAACTGGGTGGTTCTGGGAAAATTGTCAGTAAGAGGGATCCCCAGTTTTACCACGATCAGTTCGCTTTCATAGGCAACGCCACGGTACAGTCCGCTGCTTTCTCTGCCATTTCCCGCAGCAATAGCGGCTACCGCCGTTCCATGGCCGCTTATATCTGCGGACGGGACGATCTGCATCGCCGCAGCCCGGTCTCTTCCGCCTGGCCCTTCTCTGTAGGCTGACAGAGCTTCATTTAGTTCTTCTCTTGTGTATACAGTATCACGATCCTGATCCCAGAGATATAAGATGCGGCTGGTACCGTCTGGAGCCTGAAAATCCGGGTGAAGATAATCAATACCGGAGTCAATAACAGCGATGAGAACTCCTTTTCCTGTTAAGTCACTTGGCTGCTCTACCGCTGACTCCACAGTTTCCGACGCAGCTGTCCCACCTGTGCCAAACATATTTTCTCTGTTGTCCGGATTTTCAACTTCTCCCCCGATCCCCGGCTGCACATCCAACAAACAAGAGGCCGCTCTTGCCTGATTTACAGCAAAGAACAGCCTCTTAGGTTTTTCTATATATTCAATTTCCGGTAAATTCGTAACAAAGTCCACCAGATGCTCCGGTACTTTTAATATTCCATAGCCGTTTAACAGTTCCCGCACCTGGATGCCCTGTTCCCGAAGACCATTAAGATCTCCAAAATACTTAACGATCAGCTCCCAGGTCCGCTCTTCCCTGTCAAAACCTGTTTCCAGGCTTTCCGAGCGCATCCGTTCTTCTTCTGATACGCTTAAAGACAGATTTAAAAGATTTTCCCGTTTCTGGTCCGTACCCGCTGCATTTGCCCTGTCTGCCATATTTTCTGCTTTCTTACGCTTTTTCCCTATACTTATGCATAAAAGCTCAACAAATATGCCCAACAGCGCAAACTGGATCTTCTCACACCAAATGTTCTGATCCTACTTCAAAAATCCATTAATGATCTGGTTTTCTGCCTCTTCTTCCGTCAGTCCCAGTGTCATCAGCTTGATCAGCTGTTCACCGGCGATCTTTCCAATGGCTGCCTCATGGATCAGAGCTGCATCTATATTATTTGCTTCCAGTCCGGGAACTGCCAGGATCTTTGCGTCATCCATGATAATAGCGTCACACTCTGTATGACCGCTGCACTTTGCGTTTCCTGCAATACTTGCCCGGAAGGTCTGTTTGGAAGTTCCCTTTGCAACAGAACGGGATACTACATCGGCGCTGGAGTCATCTCCATTTAATTCTACTTCATAAATGCTTTCTGCCACCTGGTCCCCATGGGTAAGAAGTCGCTCTCTTACTACCAATCTGGCACCTGCTGCCAGCTTGGCTGTATTGGTACGGATCGTGGAGTCAACACCCTTGATCTGGACCATTTCCATTTCCATCTGGCTGTTTTCTTCCATGTATACTTCTGTTCCTGGGTTCAGCACACGTTTTCCAGTGCCGTCACCTTCGCCGTAATGCTTTTCCACATATTTTACTTTAGCATTTTTTCCAACAAAAAACCGGTGGATACCGTCATGTTCAGAGTCCTGATCACCGCAGTTGTGGATACCGCAGCCTGCTACGATCACTACGTCAGAGTCTTCACCAATGTAAAAATCATTGTAAACCATTTCCTTTAAACCGCTGGCGCTGACTACTACCGGAATATGGACACTTTCATGCTTTGTGCCTGGTTTGATCTTAATATCAATTCCCGGCTTATCTGTCTTGGTTGTAATATCAATATTTGCTGTGGTACTTCTTCCTGCCATTTTTCCATTGGCACGGATGTTGTAAGCGCCTTCCGGCACTCCGTGAAGGTCAGCTACTTCCTCAAGAAGTCTCTCCTGGATCTGATCCACCATTACTGTTCCTCCTTTCCGTCACTGCCTGAAAAACCGGAACAGACATCCACTGCTGCTGCGGTTCCCATGATCCTTGGCATGATCTCTTCTCTTGTTCCCTGGTTTACAATCTTGCCGTCTGCAACGACAATGATCTCATCTGCAATATTTAAAATACGCTCCTGGTGAGAGATAATGAGAATGGAACCATTATTGTTCTTTCTCATACGCTCAAATACCTGGATCAGGTTCTGGAAGCTCCAAAGATCGATCCCAGCTTCTGGTTCGTCAAAAACAGAAAGTTTCGCATTTCTGGCGATCACAGTTGCGATCTCGATCCTCTTTAACTCGCCGCCGGAAAGGCTTGCATTGATCTCACGGTTAATATAATCTTTGGCACAAAGTCCTACCTCAGATAAATACTGACAGGCTTCTGCTGCTGACAGCTTCTTTCCAGAGGCCAGACGCAGAATATCTAATACCTGGACGCCTTTAAAACGGACCGGCTGCTGGAATGCAAAGCTGATGCCCATTCTCGCCCTTTCGGTAATGTTCTTCTCTGTAATATCTTCCCCGTCAAAAAAGATCTGACCGCCTGTTGGCCGCTCAATTCCCATGATCAGCTTGGCTGTGGTGGATTTTCCACCTCCGTTTGGCCCTGTAATGACTACAAATTTGCCGTCATCCACTTTCAGGCTGATGTCCTTTATGATCCCTTTTTCTCCCTTGTCATCGTTTACTTCAAAGGAGAGATGTTTTAGTTCCAGCATCTGCTGTACCCCACCTTTCTTTCATTTTTAAATGATCATTTTCCAAATATCTTCTCCAAAATATCCAGAAAAAGAATGTGACTTTTTATGTACCAGAAAGTTCCAATAAAAATTTCTGATACGCAAAAACAGGAAGCCAGTTTCCTGACCTCCTGCTCATTTCCTGCAGAAGAAGGGAGTCGAACCCTCAAGGTATTACTACCACACGGACCTGAACCGTGCGCGTCTGCCAATTCCGCCACTTCTGCGTCTCTGCGTTGCTGTTCTCTCAAGCAACGTAGATGATTATAACGTAAGTTACTTGGTTTGTCAACCGTATTTTTAAATTTTTTGACACCGTATATGAGCAGGTAGCCATTGGGTCTACTAAGAAACCAATAGTTGCGATCAGCGGGAATGCTTCTCCCGGAAATCCAAACAGGCTGACAATAAGCATTTCACCTACAAGACCGCCGCCTGGAGCTCCGGACAATACAAATGCGCTTAATACTGCTACTGCGATTGCCATGGCATAGGTCCCAACACCTGTAAACTGCATGTTAAATACACCGTACAGGAAAGCAATCTTTACGATAGCGGATAATACAGAACCGTCCATATGCATGGTTGCACCCATAGGAAGAACAATATTGCTGATGTCATGAGGTACACCCATTTTGTCACATGCTTCCTGATTTACAGGAATGGTTGCGCAGGAACTCTGGGTTGCAAATGCAGTAACAGCCGGATTGAAAATGTTCTTTGCCATGGCTTTTACGCCCTTCTTTCCGCCTGCAAAGTAAGCATATAACGGGAAGAATACAACACCGTAAACAATGCACATCGGATAGTAAACCAGCATACAGCGACCATAGTCACCGATCAGCTGAGGACCAAATTCTCCGATCAGATTTGCGAAATATGCACCAAGACCGATGGGTGCAAATTTCATGATCATATCAACAATCTTCATGATAACATCATTTAAGTTTGCCATCATCTTTCCGAAGGGACTTTCCTGTCCGCCACATCTGGCAACTGCAAGACCGGTAAAAATAGCTGCAATAATGATCGGAAGCATATTCTTTCTGCTCATCAGACCGCTGAAATCATCTACCGTCAGAGTACTTACGATCATATCGCTTACACTTGACATCTCACCCATTTCGCTGCTTGCCATTTCAATGGTGGTGTTTGCAGCCGGCGGGAATATATTTACAACTACCAGTACCAGAACAGACGCGATCAGTCCGGTTACGATAAATACACCGATCAGGGAACCAAGAATCTTTCCTAAACGATTCATATTTAACATGCTTCCTACCGCATTTACAATAGAAACAAATACCATTGGTACAACGACTGTAAATAACAGGTTGATAAAGATATCGCCGACAGGTGCCAGTACAGTTGCTTTTTATTTATTCAGTGAATCAACAGCATCCTTTAACTGTCCCAGCGCTTTTTCCAGCACGCTGCGCGGGCACGCTACATTCAGACGCATAAATCCGGTCAGGCTTCTTCCAAAGGTATATCCTTCATTTAATCCGATCTTAGCCTTCTCGATCATAAATTTCTTTAATTCTTCGTTGCTCATTCCCAGCTCACGGCAGTCTAACCATACAAGGTAGGTTGCATCCGGGATGTTTGGCTTGATCTGAGGAATGTTCTTATCACAGTATTCCTTAACAAAATCAAAGTTAGCAGACAGATAAGGAAGTAACTGATCTAACCACTCACGGCCTTCTCTGTAAGCAGCCTCAATGGCAACAGAGCTGAATGCGTTGTTTCTGTGGATATCCATTGCACTCCAGTAACGGTCGAAATCTGCCTTCATTCTCAGGTTCGGGAAAATGGTGGTAGATGCCTGAAGACCAGCCAGGTTGAAGGTCTTTGTTACGGAAACACAGGTTACTACGTAATCATGGATCTCTTTGGAAATGGTAGCGGTTCTGGTGTGCTTCTTTCCGTGGAAGATCAGGTCAGAATGGATCTCATCGGAAATGAGCATTACACCATTTTCCATACAGATCTTTGCCATTTTTTCCAGATCTTCTTTGTCCCATACAAGGCCCAGTGGGTTGTGTGGGTTGCACAGTAAAAATACTTTACATTCTTTTACCTTGCGCTCGAAATCTTCGTAATCTACATGCCAGCTTCCGTTTTCTTCTACCAGAGGATTTTCTACTACTACACGGCCAATAGCCTCTGGAATGTCATAAAATTCGGAATATACAGGAGTCTGGATCAGGATCTTATCTCCTGGCATGGTGTAGATCTTCATCAGAGCTGCCATGGTCTGAACAACACCAAGGCACCAGCTCATGTGGGAAGTTTCAGGCTTCCAGCCGTAGTATTTTTCTTCCCATTCCTGTACTGCCTCAAAATAGCTTGCTGGTCTGGAAGTATATCCCCAGATACCTTCCTCTGCTTTCTTTTTGCAGGCATCAATAATCGGCT
>CAVDQU010000010.1:0-12910 GCA_963611035.1 Agathobaculum sp. | reverse complement strand
ATATCAGCCACCCATAACGGGATCACATCCTCGGTTCCGAACTTCTTAATTCTTTCATCATATTTAGAAGAACGGTTGTTGCTTCTGTCAATCACTTCATCAAAGTTGTACTTCATTGCTGTTTCGTATCCTTTCTTGCCCGTTTCCGGTTGATACTTATATATAAAGCAAGTTGCGTGCCAACTTTTAGATATGATCTTTTTCTTATGTTTTTTTACGAAAACAATGGATTTTCCGTCTTTTTTTAATGTTAAAGTTTATTTTATTATTTGTGAAATATTGATTTTTGGTTATCAATAGGTTAGTTGGTTGTTTTATTGGTTACTAAATTGATTATTTGACCATTTATTATTAGTTTTAATGATTTCCAACCATTTTAAGACCCTTTTCCGTAATACGACTTCCGCCTCTGCCTCTTCCAACCTCTATAAGGCCCTCTTTTGCCAGTTCATTTAATAAATTTCTCACCTGCTTCTGGGTCATTGGGATATGCTCTTTTTTCGCTGCCTCTAATATCTTCTCTCTTCCTGCTGTCTCTTCTGCTTTTAAGGCAAGTGCCAGCTGTTTTAATACAAACTTTCTTTTATCTACTGCTGCATTGTCACCCAGATTGGCTGTACTGCCATTTTCATTTTCTCTCAGGCTGTCTTTCGTGGTATTTTCTGCAGCAGACTTCTCCCCAAAAGACTTCCCTGCAAAAGATCCGTCTGCTACCGGCTTTCCGCCAACATCCAGTCCCGCTCCCACAAACCGGGTCATGGTTGGCGGCAGATCTGAGAGTTCGATCACCGGCTTTGCCAGGTAATTAAAATATTCCACAGCATTTTGCAGCTCCCTGATATTTCCCGGCCATGGATGCCTGCGCAAAAAGGCTTTTACTTCTTCTGATAATGTAAAATCTCCGCCCATTTTCCGCTTAAAACAGTCCAACAACAGAAAAATATCATCTTTTCTTTTCCTGAGAGGCGGTATTTCTACGGTCAGTGCATTTAGACGGTAATACAGGTCTTTTCGAAAGCTTCCCTCCTGTATCTTCTCTTCCAAGGCTTCATTGGTAGCTGCTACAATACGCACATCCACACGGATAATGCTACCGCCGCCTACACGCATGATCTCCCCTTCCTGAAGGACACGCAGAAGCTTTACCTGCATGGAAAGGCTCATTCCTTCTACTTCATCTAAAAATAACGTTCCCTGGTGGGCAAATTCAAAAAGTCCCGGGCGTCCGCCCTTTTTCGCTCCGGTGAAGGCACCTTCCTCATAACCGAACAATTCACTTTCCAGAAGATTTTCCGGCATAGCAGCCACATTGATTGCAATAAAAGGGCCTTCTGCCCGTCTGGAAGCCTGATGCAGGGCATGGGCCATTAATTCTTTTCCCGTGCCTGTCTCTCCGATCAAAAGCACCGGGCTGTCGGTGGCTGCCATTTTCCGCAAAATATTTTTGGTCTCTGTAATAGCTGCGGAAGTGCCGATCACATCATTCAGCGTATATCTGGCATAATGGCCTTTCTGCATCAGCTGTCTTCGCAGGGCATTCTGGCGTGACTCCTGCTCATTAAACTTCTGGAGCATAGCAAAGGCGCCGATGCAGTCTTCTTTTCGCACCACCGGCACTACTGCCAGGGAAATATTGGTTCCAAAAAGATGGATCACCTTCTCAGGAACTGCCTTTTTCTCACGGAGTACCTGATAAAAAGGAATATAAGGAAATACCTCTTCACCTTTCTTTCCCATAGCCGCTTCTTCAGAAACACAGGCGATCTGACAAGCTTTTTTGTTGCACACAAATACGTCTCCTGTTTCATTGACGCCGATCAATCCTTCTGTAAGACTTTCCGCAAGAATGTGCATCTGGCTTTCTTGTCTGCGGCTTTTAGCATACATCAGGTCGAAACTGTAGTGATTGGAGGCCACCACCTTCGCATAGTTCATAAAGCTTTCTGTTTCCGGCAGATATTCCAGTCCCAGACGCAATGCTATTTCCACCATCATTCCATAGGAACATGGTCTATGGTCGCAGTCGATCACTGTTTTTACAGAAGTGGGCACAAAGCGGGACTCACCCGGTGTTACCGCAATATCCACCTGTTCTTTTAGAACTGCCCCCGGATAATAAGGGATAAACTGCAAATGGTTCACTCCCAGGGAACTTAACTGGGTAATGGCTTCTCTTGTCATATCACTGGTAACATTAACAAACAGCACTTTTGTTCCCCTGGGTATCTCCCATAATTTCTTTAAAGTTTCCCAGTAAAATGTAACCTCAATAGACATGACCTGACTGTCAATAGGCACATGACGGGCCACTTCTTCTGCAGAACCATAGGCATCTGTAGATATGGCAAACAGATCCGCTCTCGGAAGCACTCCCGCAGCCGATCCGTCCCTCACACTATATCCCACAACCTCTGCATATTCACCAAAAAGGCCTTCTACTTCTTTTGTATAAGAAGCACCGGCTAATGGGTCCAGTGCCACAACTGCGATCTTTTTCATCGTATTTTATACCAACCTTTTATGTACTCTCAAAGATTTCCTTTACCAGAAAATCATATCTGTTTTTTCTTCTCCATTTATGATACCATTAATGTTATTCCTAAAACAACTGTTTTATAGGCACGAATATATATCTTAAAATTTCGGAGGCATTTTATGACATTTACATATAAGATCCCCTGTTTTGACCTGGAGCAGACCGCCGGGTCAGGACAGGTCTTCAGAATGATACCGACACCTGACCGTGCAGGCACCTGGCAGGTCATAAGCCAGGGGCATATTTGTTTTATACGACAGGAAAATGATATCTTTTTTCTGGAATGTGAACCGGATCTTGAGACTTTCTGGAAGAACTATTTTGACATGGATACCGATTATGAGAAAATGATCGCCTCTGTGATGCCAGATGATGCCTACCTGAAAGCAGCTGTTAAAGCAGGAAAAGGCATCCGCATCCTGCGTCAGGATACCTGGGAGATGATCATTACCTTTGTTATTTCCCAGCAAAAGACCATACCAGCGATCCGGGCATTAGTAGAGGCACTTTGCAGCCGGTATGGAGCAAAAATGGACCACATTTATGCGTTCCCCACACCAGAACGATTATGCCAGGCTTCTTTAGAGGATCTTCTGGCTCTAAAACTGGGCTACCGGGCAAAATATATCTACCGCCTCTGCCATGATGCTGCCGACGGACATCTGGATCTGACCTATTTAAGCACATTAGACTATGAAACTGCTATGGAATACCTCATCGGCTTTTACGGCATAGGCAAAAAAGTAGCCAATTGCGTCTGCCTCTTTGGTCTGCATCACATTGACGCCTTTCCCGTAGATACTTGGATCGAAAAAATCTTAAACGAACATTATTATGACGCAGAAAAATACAAAGACCTGCCAAAAGCCAGACTTTATGACCAGATGATCACTGACTCCTTTGGATGCTATAAGGGTTATGCCGGAGTCATGCAGCAGTATATTTTTAATTATGAGCGCAACGTAATACATGGGAAATAACAACAAAAAGAGAAGGGGCATATTTCAACCTCTTCTCCTTTTTAGATCTATCTTCTATTATTTCTCTGTGATCTCGAATATCTTCCAGCCCCTGCGGCCATGTCCCACTGCATACTGCCTTGTGACATTTTCCTCTGTTCCATCCGTTCTTTTCTCATCCAGTGAGACCTGGACGACTCGGTAGGAAGTGTAGCCAAGAAGTGTGGCATGGTTATCATACTGGGATTTTTCATCCCCGTACTCATCTTCCGATAAAGTCTTAAAACCATGTACCAGAACATCCTGGGGATAAGTACCATTTTCAACCTCAGCTTTCATGGTATCAAATGGAACATCTTTCGTCAGGTCGTCAGAAAGACACTTCTCGCTTTCATCAAACTGAGCCATTGCATTGTACCGCAGATACATTCCAACTGCCTGCTCTGCTTCTCCCACTGGCATAGACTCAAACCTGATATGTCTTGTATTTTCGCCTTCTGTAATGGTATATTCCTGGTTTAACCGGTTTAATGCCTCATTACGGCTGTGGACTGCAATGGCAAGCATCAGTCCGAAGCCTACCACTGTCAGAAGAAATATCTTCCAGGGCGGCACTGTATTTTTTCTCTTTTTTATCAGCATCTTACAGCGGTTCTCCTATTTAAAAAGCCCTTTTTTCTTTGGCTTCTCTTCTTCTGGTTCAATTCCATTCATCAGGTCATCATAACGCTTTAAGGCATCCTTCTGAGCCTGGTTCATACGCTCCGGAACCTTAACTACCAGTGTCACATAATGATCGCCGCGGACATTGCGGTTACGTAAGGACGGAACACCTTTGCCCTTTAAACGTACCTTTGTATCAGTCTGGGTACCTGGTTTTATATCGTACTCTACTTCGCCGTCTACAGTCTTGATGCGGATCGGGCCACCTAATGCTGCCTTTGCAAAAGAGATCGGTACAGTAGAATAAATGCTGGTATCCTGACGCTTGAAGATCGGATGCTGGGATACAACTGTCTCTACTAACAGGTCGCCTCTCTCGCCGCCATTGTTTCCCGGCTCACCGCCGCCAGCCATACGGATGCACTGGCCATTATCAATACCTGCTGGAATGGAAACTTTGAATTTCTTGCGGACTGTCTTATATCCGGTACCATAACAGTTAGGGCATTTTTCTTTAATAACCTTACCAGTACCATTACACTCCGGACAGGTCTGTACATTCTGCACCTGACCAAAGAAAGACTGCTGTGTATACATGATCTTGCCTTTACCATTACACTTGGTACAGGTCTGCGGTGAAGTACCTGGCTTTGCGCCGGTTCCGTTACAGTTGGAACATACTTCTTTATAATTGATCTCGATCTCTTTTTCGCAGCCAAATACAGCCTCTTCAAAGGTAATGCGGACTGCTGTCCTTACATTTGCACCTTTCATAGGGCCACTTCTGGATCTGGAACGGCCGCCGCCGAAAATATCACCGAAGATATCCCCAAAGATGTCTCCCATATCTCCGCCGTTAAAATCAAAGCCGCCAAAACCGCCGCCATAACCAGCGCCGCCGCCCTGCTCAAATGCAGCATGGCCGAACTGGTCGTACTGCTGACGTTTCTGAGGATCGCTTAATACGCTGTAAGCCTCTGAAGCTTCCTTAAACTTTGCCTCTGCCTCCTTGTCACCAGGATTTGCGTCAGGATGGTATTTCTTGGCAAGTTTTCTGTATGCTTTTTTCAGGGTATCTTCATCAGCGTCTTTTGAAACACCCAGAACTTCATAGTAATCTCTCTTATTCTCTGCCATGTTGTTTACCTCTTATCACTGCTATTTCTTTCTCTTCCAGGTCAAAAATTCCCTTGGTTTAAACAGACGGTAAGGCCCGGAAGGGGGCTTATCCCCTCTCGGACCCGTCCATTAGTTCAGACATGCTATCTTCTTGTTTCCATATTCATGAAAACAAGAAGCTTGTGGCGTTTACCATATGCTGATTTGAACAAGAAATTGCTTATGCAAGCAAGCTTGCAACACACTTTCTCGTCCAAACCAGCGCATGTCTGAACTGTTATATGGTGTTATACTTCTTTAAAATCAGCGTCAACTACATCATCATCTGGCTTGGAGCTTCCTGCATTGCCTGCATTAGCACCGCCCATGTTTGGACCTGCGCCAGCTGCACCTGCGCCAGCCTGCTGTGCCTGCTCATAAACCTTTGCAAACAGCTTCTGAGCACTGTTCATCAGTTTTTCCTTACCGGACTTGATATCCTCAACCTGAGCATCAGTCATCTGATCAACTGGAGCTCTGTTGATTGCTTCTTTCAGTGCATTTAAGTCAGCCTCAACCTCAGCCTTGTCGTTAGCATCGATCTTGTCGCCAACTTCTTCCAGAGCCTTCTCAGTCTGGAATACCATGGAGTCAGCATCGTTTCTTGCATCGATCGCTTCCTTACGCTTCTTATCCTGAGCCTCATACTCAGCAGCTTCCTTAACAGCCTTATCAATATCTGCATCAGACATGTTAGATCCGGAAGTAATGGTAATGTGCTGCTCTTTGCCTGTTCCAAGATCCTTAGCAGATACATTTACAATACCGTTTGCATCGATATCGAAAGTAACTTCGATCTGAGGAACGCCTCTTCTTGCTGGTGGGATACCATCCAGACGGAACTGGCCTAAGGTCTTGTTATCTCTGGCAAACTGACGCTCGCCCTGTACAACATGGATATCAACAGCGGTCTGATTATCAGCTGCGGTTGAGAAGATCTGGCTCTTTTTCGTAGGAATGGTTGTATTTCTTTCGATCAGTCTGGTTGCTACACCGCCCATGGTCTCAATAGACAGAGACAGTGGAGTTACATCCAGAAGAAGGATATCTCCGGCACCTGCATCGCCTGCTAACTTACCACCCTGGATAGCTGCACCGATTGCAACACACTCATCTGGGTTTAAAGACTTGCTAGGCTCTTTGCCGGTCAGCTGTTTAACTTTGTCCTGTGCGGAGATCATACGTGTAGAACCACCAACTAACAGTACCTTACCAAGTTCAGCTGCGGTAATACCGGCATCCTTTAATGCGTTCTGTACAGGAATAGCTGTACGCTCGATCAGGTCATGTGTCAGCTCATCAAATTTAGCTCTTGTCAGGTTCATATCCAGATGCTTTGGACCTTCTGCAGTAGCTGTGATGAATGGCAGGTTGATATTGGTTGTAGTAGCAGTAGACAGTTCCTTCTTAGCCTTCTCAGCTGCTTCTTTTAATCTCTGAAGAGCCATCTTATCGTTAGAAAGGTCTACGCCTTCTGCCTTCTTAAATTCGGAGATCATCCAGTCGGTAATTGCATTATCGAAGTCATCACCGCCAAGGTGTGTATCACCGTTAGTAGAAAGAACTTCAATGACACCGTCACCGATCTCAATGATAGATACATCGAATGTACCACCACCAAGGTCATATACCATGATCTTCTGCTCTTTTTCATTGTCAAGGCCGTAAGCTAATGCTGCTGCTGTAGGCTCGTTGATGATACGCTTTACATCCAGACCAGCGATCTTACCGGCATCCTTGGTTGCCTGACGCTGTGCATCGTTGAAATATGCAGGAACAGTGATAACTGCTTCGCTTACTGTCTCACCCAGATAGCTTTCAGCATCTGCTTTCAGCTTCTGAAGGATCATTGCGGAGATCTCCTGTGGAGTATATTTCTTTCCGTCGATGTCTACCTTGTAGTCAGTACCCATATGACGCTTGATAGAAGCAATGGTTCTGTCTGCATTGGTAACTGCCTGACGCTTAGCAGGCTCGCCTACCAGTCTCTCTCCTGTTTTTGTAAATGCCACAACAGATGGTGTGGTTCTTACGCCTTCTGCGTTAGCGATAACGGTTGGCTTTCCACCTTCCATAACGGCTACGCAGCTATTAGTTGTACCTAAGTCGATACCAATAATCTTACCCATAGTTTTTTCCTCCTGTTATATATGTTTGATGAAAAAATCGTTGTAATATGTTCCACTCAACATACGGCTCGATAAGACCTCGCCTAGTTTCGGGAACGACTTTCGCACTAAACTCGTGAAAAACCTCGTTAAGTGCGGGGTGTCAGTTTGCCACTTTAACCATGCTGTGTCTCACAACACTGTCACGGTACATATAGCCTTTCTGAAGTTCCTCAGCTACAATGTTCTCTCCTAAGCTTTCATCTTCTACATGCATCACTGCATTATGGAAGTTAGGATCAAATGGCTGTCCGGCTGCCTCAATGGCTTTTACACCGGCATCTTCTAAGACTTTCTGGAACTGCTTATATATTTTTTCCATTCCCTCGGCAAAAGCTGTATTTTTTTCGCTCTCCGGAATGGAAACTAAGCCTCTTTCAAAATTATCAACAACTGGAAGCATACGCTCGATGATGTCTTTGGCACCCATCTCATACATGGTGGATTTTTCTTTTTCCGTTCTCTTACGGAAATTATCAAATTCAGCCATCTGGCGTTTTACTTTGTCTGTCAGTTCTTCTATCTTCTCATCCTTAGGATCTTTTTTCTTTTTAAAGAAGCCCTCTTTCTCAGGTGCCTTCTCTGTGGTTTCTTTTTCTGCTCCCTCATTTTCAGGGGTTTCAGAAGCGGTCTCCTCAGAAGTTTCCTGATCCATATTGGACGGATCCTTCAGATCTTCCTTCTTCATTTCTTCGCTCACTGCTATCACCTTTCATCCTTTTTAAATGCTGCATCCAACTGATTCATAAGATTTTTTAAAGTTCCAAGAACTTTTTCGTAATCCATTCGTTTCGGTCCGATAATACCTACCGTTCCCCGAAGGCCCCCGCCCAGATCGTAATTGGCAGTGACCACGCTGCAGTCCTTCATGGACTGGATCGGTGTCTCATCACCAATATATACCTGAATGCCTCCGTCGCCTTGCTGGTCTTCATTTACATCAGAAACAAATTCCTGCAGCATCTCTTTATGTTCTAACGTTCCGATCAGCTTGCTGGCTTTGTCTCCTTCCGCCAGTTCCGGATACCGGAAAATGTTGGTCGCACCGCTGGTATAGATCTGCAGGTCATCGCCGCCTGCCTTAATGGCTTCTGCGACTTCATTCAGTACCAATTCAATAACCTGGCTGTGAATGCCTGCATCTTCTTTCAGCTTGCTGATAATACCAAGATTTATCTCTTCAATGGTCAGTCCGTTTAAGCTGCTGTTTAAGAGAATGTTCAGATTGAGAAGTTCCTGTTCTCCAAGATCTTCGCCAATATCGATCATAGTGTTCTTGATGATATTGCCTTCCACAACTACTACAACCAGAAGCTTATTTTCTTCTACTCTGGAAAGCTGTATGAATTTCAGCTTTGTTTTGTGGTAGCTTGGTCCGCTGATCATCGCCGCATAATTGGTATTCGCTGCAAGAGCCTGAGCCATTTTCTTAAGGACCAGTTCCAGTTTATCAACTTTCTGGACCATCACATCCTTAAATTCAGTGACTTCGTTTTCTTTCTCCTGCATGATCTGGTCAACGTAGAACCTGTATCCCTTATCAGAAGGAATACGTCCTGCGGAAGTATGTGGCTGGATAATGTAGCCCATCTCTTCCAGGTCTGACATCTCATTGCGGATGGTGGCAGAACTGAGTTTCAGTTCCGAATACTTAGAAATCGTCCGGGAACCCACCGGCTCGCCTGTTTCCAGATAAGTCTTTATGATCGCTTTTAATATAGTGACCTTACGCTCATCTAACTGCGCATCCATGTGTTCCTGCCTCCTGTTCGCTTTCTTCGTTTGTGATTATTAGCACTCGGCTTATTGGAGTGCTAACATCTACATTGCATAATATATTCCTTTATAAAGGATTTGTCAAGGGATTTTTATGCTTTTTGTATTTTTCTTGACAGATTGAAAAAAATATGGTAAAAACTACTTTATCGTTCATATATTACAAAATTGTTACATATGTTTATAATGTGTTAATAATTCATTGCAAATATATGCAGCATCGTGAACGGCGCAGTCCTTTATGTGTTCCCCGGAGCGCATGTGTCCTTTCCGACTGCAAAAGGAGGTAGAAATGAACATGAAGAAACTATTAACCACGACTTTTATCACTGTATTTTTTATAATCAGCTCTGCTTTTTGTGCTTTTGCAGATGAAACCGATGTTTCTGAGCAGACGCAGCAGACAGAAACTGCTGAAAGTACTGAAAACACACAGGATCAACAGGAAGCAGAGGCTGCCGAAACCGCGGAAGATGCGGCTTCCCACCTGGTTTCCCTGGGGGTTTTTAAGACCACCGGCTACTGCCCATGCCGCCGCTGTTCTGAAGGCTGGGGAAGAACTACCAGCACCGGCGCCATTGCCAGCGCACACCACACCATTGCAGTTGACCCAAGAGTGATCCCTTATGGAACACAGGTCATGATCAACGGTGTTGTATATACGGCTGAGGATAAGGGCGGTGGTGTCCGCGGCCACCATATTGATATATTTTTCGACACACATGCAGAAACAAGACAACATGGAACACAGAATGCGGAAGTTTTCTTATTAACTGCCTAAATATATAGAACCTGTTCGCCGGCTGCCTTCGGCAGCGGCGTCAGACATAGACACAGGCACTGTCAATACTTTCCAGCTGCATGGCAACGCAAAAAACACAGCTCAGGAAGCATATTCTCGTTCCTGAACCGTGTTTTTCTATGTCATATATCTGTTTTCTCTGGTCAAACCTCTGTTCCCTGGCCGCCAGCCGGGTACGCCATTCTCATTCCGTCCGGATCTCTGCCCCATGATAAAAGAAATCAAGGATATCCGTGTAGGTTATTCCCGCCTTCGCCATGCTGTGGGCGCCGTTTTGGCTCATTCCAACGCCGTGGCCGAAGCCGCCGCCGTATACCCGAAATACAATGCTTCCGTCCTCTGCCGTGCGCTTTTCAATGGAAATAAATGCACTTGGAAGGGATGCTGTTCCTGTCATATCTGTTCCGTCCTGCTTCTTTATTACAAGCTCTGTATTTCCCAGCATGCTTCTTACCTGGCTCTGGCCTTTGATCTTGTAACTCCCTTCATCACCTTTTACTTCTACTTCGGAGGCAATACCGCCTAAACCTCTGGATACTATGTTTACATCGGTCACGTTTCCCACTCCCGAGATCTGGCTGGAAAGGATACCAGCCTTAATATCCACATACCAGCGGAACATAGGATAAGAAGCATCATAGGAAGTAATGTTTTTGGATCGTATGTAGTCATCGAAGGTATCATTATCTTCCATAGTCAGCTCTCTTGCGCCTTTTTTGATCTGCATGGAACGAAGATACGGCAGCGCCGCTCCTTCTTTGCCCCATACGCTTCCATCTGCCCCATGACCGCAGGAAGTGGAATAATAAAAGGCTTCTATGGGCTTATCATTATAGAAAAGCATCTGACCATAGGTCTCATTTACCGCCTGGTCTGTACGCTCACTGGTATTGATATTGTTATACACCTGGAAATTGGTGCTGTCATCTACATGGGCGCCGTACTGGCCATAAGCATTTCCCTGGATCTGGCGGTAGGCATAGGTACGGGCGCACACTGCCTGGGCCTTTAAGGCCTCTTTTTCATAAGATGCAGGCATTTCACTGGGCACTACTTTCTTTAAATAATCTTCCAGATACAGCTCATTAATAAGGACCAGACCGTCTTCCTCTGCCTTTACTTCCATAGAACCGCTGTATGTAGGCTGTCCCTGACCACGCTCTAAAGAAGTAACGGTAATGCCTTCGCTGTCCTCCGGCTTTAAGATCATACGGCCGTTTTCCAGCTTTTTATCAGAAGCCTCAAAGGAGAATGTATCTCCCTTCTTAAAAGAACTGTCCTGATGATCTCCATTTTCCTTCTCATAGATCACTTCCCCATCACAGTTTGCCGTAAGCTCAAGAGAATCATGGAAAATCTGCTTAAAACCATTATCCATGATCAATACGCGGATGGTATCTGCATCCAGTGGCTGCTCCAGGATCGCTGCACACAGCTTTCCCTCTGCTGCTACAAATTCCTGCAGGTCATAACCTACCAGGATATTTCCTTTTCCAAGGACCTGAAAATCCCCATATGCCTTGTATACATGGAAGTTGTCATCTAAAGGAACACAGCCGTAGCCTTCTAACTCAATGGAATCATCGGTCACCGCAAGAACTTTTCCACGGACCCGTTCTTTTTTCACTGTGATCTTCTTTAATTTACCTTTTTCCATGTACAGATCAGCTACACAGGACTTTAATTCATCCTGCTTTTTTTCTGCCTGTGAGATCAGCTTTCCCTCTGCCGTAAAAGTTCTCAAATATTTGCCGATATAAGTAGTAAACTGGTCTTTTTGTACATCTGATATCCAGATGTTCTTATACACCGGCTTATCATCTACGATCTGGGTTAGACCTGCTATTTCCTGGCCTCTGGCCCAGAAACGGATCTCATTGTCCAGATACGCATCTAAAGCCAGTCCCTGAAAGCCAAAATTTCCTTCTGTAGTATAAGCGGTCCAACTGTCCGCCTGTTCCATATTGGAAGGAGTGCCAAATAAAACTGCCGTGACTTCTTTCATATTGCCGCCCTGGTCAGCTGCTTCTACAACTGCCTTGTAAAGCTCCCACCAGTCATTTCTGGAAAATGTTTTTTTCTTATTCCAGCGGGTCATTCCCACCTGTTTCTTTAAATTTCCAGAAATATTTTCCACCATATAGGAAGCATCTTCATATGTAAGATCTCCCTGGGCAGATGTAAGGGTGGCCGGTGTCACTTTCGTATCCAGATATCCTTTTTCATAAAGATAATCCATATATTTTACAAACCAGTTGCCTTTTTCCTTGTCTGAAAAAGCGGAAAGCTCCCGGTCTGAAGCCATGTTTTCCAGATTCTCAGGATCCTCAAATACAAGGGCCATGGCCTTAGCTGCTTCTGCTCTGGATATCCCTTCTGCAGGCGGCTCTACTTTTACAATAAATATCATAAGGGCGATCACCGCTGCCAGGATTCCGCTCATCCACAGAATCATCTGCTTTTTTGTGATCTTTAGATCTTTTATTTTTATTTTCCAGTTCATTTTCATAATGTCTGTGTCACCTTATCAGTATCAAATATAACTGGTACGTTCTCAATATACATACAACAGAAAGAAAGCAGCGAGAACCCCGCTGCTTTTATCTTCTGTGACCCCAAGATGCCGTCTCTTACTTATTGACGCCTAGCAATGCTAGGTGGGCAACCTCACTTAAACTTCTGCCTTCCACGCTAAAAAAGGAGGCATGACATCCGCTTAAAAATATTGGAATCCCTTTAGTCTAATGTAGGTTCAAAATTGGTAAGAACTTCGCACATCCCAGGTAATCACACGTGTGCTTCATTTATTATGGTGCTATTATAACCCAACATTTTATGTTTTTCAAGC
>CAVDQU010000009.1:0-34183 GCA_963611035.1 Agathobaculum sp. | reverse complement strand
CTTCCTCCCCTTTTCTAAAAGAGCGGTCTCGGAAACTCTTAAGAGCCCGAATCTCCGCCCTTTTTTTTTATTCTCCTCGCAATCCCGGCTTCCTACTCTTTGCCAGCCGCTCGCCGATTTGTATATAGGGCGATTAAAGTTCCCTGTTTCTTGCTTTCACTTCATTGATCTTCGCTTTCAGATTCGAATAAGCCTTTGCGTTCAGATCATTCTGATCAGTATGGATGCTTTCCGACTTCCGGGCCAGAGAGGCCTTCAGCGTTTCGTAATTGATTCTTTGCCTTTGTTCATTGCCCGCCTGTCCGTCGGCAGCGAGAGCCGGATTCGGCTTCAAAAGCTCCATCATACGTACACAAGCCTGTTTCCGTAGTTGCCCCAGCTTGGAGCCCATGTGTTTCACACCGCCCCGGCCGTCCAGACTCAATGCAAGATAAGCCTCACAATACTGATAAGCCATATTTGCATCCATCTGCTTATTCAGATAAGCATCAATTGCATCTATCATGTCATTATATTGATCAGAATTATCTTTTTCTTTTCCGAGCAGGTTTGTTTTGGGCATACTGCCCAGTGCAGCACGAATATCACGCAGTTCATCACGGATTCCTCGTTCTTTTTCATCCTGCAGCTGTTCTGCCTCCCGACGTCTCCTCTCTTTTTCATCGTTCATCCGTATCACATAGCTGTTGTTCGGATATTCTTCCTGGGAGAATTTTTTCTGACGATTTTTTATTGTATCGATTGCCTGGTTCACACAGCCAAACCTGTGCTCCCGTTCATTCAGATAAACCTGTGTAATCTGATTGATACAGTCTTCATATTTAGTTTGCAGCTTCTTCTCCGCATCTGATTGATGCTTGTCAAAGCTTTTTCCGCTCCGCTTTGATTTCCTTAAAAGTCTCATAAAACTGACGTCTGCTGTCTGAAAACTCCTTTTTAAACTGCTTGTTTGTGGTTTTCTTCCGGTATTCCCTTACTGCCTTCTTAAACCTCGCAATGGTATTTTTTACAATAGTCTCATATTCTCCTGTATCGTAGGAAATATTCTTTGCATCATCCAGAGCCTTTTTCTGGTTTCTGAGCAACTCACCCAACTGCCGACGTTCAGCATCTATGAGGTTCTGCTTTTCTTTATCTCCTTTGGCGTTAATAAAGGAAGCATTGTATTCGCTCTCGTATATCTGCTGCTCCGCTATTGCTTTTTTGTAACTCTCTTTCAGTGTTTTTTCTGCATCTTTTACTTTAGAATCATTTAAAATCGTATCAGTCGTTCTTTCACAGACAATCCGAAAATCCATCTGATACTGCTCACATACGGATGTTACGCTCTCTTCCAACCTGTTATTTTTAAATTGATCAAGTTTCGGCATTAAAACCTCAAACTCTGCATCCAGGTCCGCATCTGCATTTTTTCGTCTTGCTGCATAAATATCTGCCTCTGCAAGTTTCTTTATCCGTCCGGCTTCTTTCGGTTCCTTATAGCTCTGTGCAAACTTCCTAAAGCCGCTGCGACCCTCTTTCATAAATTCGCAAAGCATCGTCTCATAACAATCCAGATATTGTTTCAGATCTGCCGGTGTCTCGATTAATTCTCCTGAAAAAATTCCGGGAGCCATGTCCTCCGTCTGTGTCTTAGAATAAAACGGCTTGTTTAAACGGGAAATCTGGGTGCTGATTTTCTCCTTCTCATCAGCAGAAAAGGGAGCGTCTGTTGTATGGAAGATAAGGTATGTATTCAGTTTTTTCAGGCTATCTGCCATCGGATTCGAATACATGTCAGATCCTATCTGACGGTTCACTTCATCCATCATATCCTGCTCCATCAGGATGCGGTCGTAGCGATCATCGTAATGCTCATAAATCTCTGCAACAGAAGAGGTATTAGGCATTGTTACTGTTTCCTTGACGATCTTCGCCATGCTTTCGAGCGGAGTCAGCTCTGCGTAAACAGAAACGGCTCTCCACAATTTCTGAAAAGTATTTTTAAAGTGTTCGAGAGATCTGTCCGCAGATGGAAACAGTTCCTCCTGTGTTTTCCCGTCTCCAATGCCCAATGCCTGAAATGTTTGATACAGGCTCTGATATAACTGATCCTTATTCCTGTTAAATGCATCCAGATTCGCATGGTATGCCTGGATCAGCTCCTCCATGGTTTCGGATTTTATGTTGTACTGTGCAAATACATCCTGAAGGTCGTACTTGAAAGCATCATCCATCTGTTTTTTGGTATCCGGTACTAAATATCCCATAACTTCCTCCTGCAATCAAACCGTTATTTTTGTTCTGTTTTCTCTTTCATTTCTATGTCCCGTTTTCTACTTTATGTTCTCTCGGAATCTTTCTGTGCTTGAGTCAGATACCCTGAAGTTCCCTCTCTGTTTAGGGTTGACTTTTCACCGTTAATGCTTACTATATTTAGTAGACGTTTTTCCTTTAGGAGGTTTTTATGAAAAAAATCATTTTAACCGGCGGTGGTACTGCCGGTCACGTTACTCCCAATCTTGCACTTCTCCCTTCTTTAAAGAAGGCAGGTTATGAAATCCGTTATATCGGTTCTTATCAGGGCATCGAACGCAAACTGATCGAAGGCGCCGGTATTCCTTATGACGGCATCTCTTCCGGTAAACTGCGCCGATACTTTGATCTGAAGAATTTTTCTGATCCATTCCGTGTAGCAAAAGGCTATTTCGAGGCACTTCACCTTATGAAGCGTTATAAACCGGATGTTGTATTCTCCAAGGGCGGTTTTGTCGCTGTACCAGTTGTACTGGCTGCAAAACATTATAAAATCCCTGTTATCATCCATGAATCAGATATGACTCCCGGTCTTGCAAACAAGATCTGCATCCCATCTGCTGCAAAGGTATGCTGCAACTTCCCGGAGACCCTTAAATATCTTCCAAAAGACAAGGCAGTCCTTACAGGTTCTCCTATCCGTGCAGAGCTTCTGGAAGGCGACCGAAGCGCCGGCTTGTCCTACGCTCACTTAAATGCAGAAAAACCTGTCCTTCTGATCATCGGCGGAAGCCTTGGATCTGTTGCTGTCAATACGGCAGTGCGAAAGATCCTTCCACAGCTTTTAAACACATTCCAGGTAATACATATCTGCGGTAAAGGCAATCTGGATGAGAGCCTGATCGGTACCGATGGATATGTACAGTATGAATATGTAGATGCACCTTTAAAGCATCTGTTTGCAGCTGCTGATGTGGTCATCTCCCGCGCCGGAGCCAACTCCATCTGCGAACTTCTGGCACTCCGCAAGCCGAATCTTCTGATCCCGCTTTCTGCTGCTGCCAGCCGCGGCGACCAGATCTTAAACTCAGATTCCTTTGCGCGTCAGGGCTTCAGCAAAGTCTTAAAAGAAGAAGACCTTTCTGACGAAGCTTTAAGCACTGCTGTTTTTGACCTTTACAAAAACAGAGAAACTTATATAAACACCATGGAAAAGAGCAGCCTCAGCAATGCAGTAGAAACCATTACCGGTCTGATCGAGTCCTGCGTTTCCCATTCCTAAACGACATCTTTTTCATCCGGAGGACTTGTCCATTCTTATGGCCAGTCCTCCAGTTTTAAAAGAGATTCTATATGCTTTCTGATGCGGCTGACCCGTGAATAACAGACTTTTTCTGAAATAGAAAGCTGATCACAGACTTCACTGATCGTCCGTCCTTCTATTAATTTCAACTCAGCAACCTTCTGCCAGTTTTCCGGCATCCGGTCCACTTCATCCAGGATCGCCTTACACCGCTCTTTACCGGAGAAAACATCGATCAGCCCGGGCTGACCTTCCTGCATTCTGTATTCCTCTGCAGCAAACTCGTTTCCCTCCAAATCTTCACAGTACCTTCTTTTTCTCTGCCTGTGATAATCCATACAGCGGCTTTTAAGGATCCTGCCAAGCAAAATCTTCTTTCCCGATTCCGACTGTTCCAGGGAATAATCATATCTTGCATAGGAAACAAATGTATCCTGAATGATATCGTCAATATCATCCACTGGTATATCGTAAGCATAAGCCAGACGTCTTAATGTACCCTGATAGGTCAGATACATTTCTTCAAAACGGGCTTTTGCCACTTCATCCATCCGTTTGATCATAAATGACTACAGACAACCTTTAATCTTCTCTGCTGCTTCCGTCAATTCTTCTGCCGTTGCTGTACCTGGTACCCAGTTGGCGATTTCCTTAGGACCGCCTTCATAACGGGGGATCACATGCATATGGAAATGCATTACAGTCTGTCCTGCTGCTTCCCCATTATTCTGAACCAGATTAAATCCGGCGCAGCCTAAACCTTTTTTCATAGCAGCTCCTATCTTCGCTCCCAGCGGAAGTACTTTTGCCGCTGTTTCTTTATCCAGCTCACATACATTGGCAAAGTGCTTTTTAGGCAGGATCAATGAATGTCCCTTTGATGCCGGCCCCAGATCCAGGATCACACGGAAGTCCTCGTCCTCATAAACGGTCGTCGAAGGAATCACCCCCCTTGCAATCTTACAAAAAATACAATTGTCTTCTGCCATTTCTAATTTCTCCTCTTCTGTGCCGATAAGCGCTTTTTTTGTTTATAATACTAGCATAATTTTTTTCCATTGTTAAGCGTATTTCTGCAATATCTCCGAGAAATCGTCCCCTCGCCGTGTCTGTTTTTGTCACCTCCCGTCGCATTATGCCGGTTCTTATTTCCAGAAATATTTCTCTTCTGCGATCTGCACTTCATCCCCTTCTTTTAGTATTGTTTCCTCATTGGCTGCCAGCAGCCTTCCATTTACTTTTGTCCCATTTGTGGAATTTAAGTCTGTAAGGAAATAATCTCCGTCCTTTTCCATGATCCGCACATGAAAACGACTAACTGTAGGCTTATCCAGGATATAATCTGATAGTCCTGCATGTTTCCCTATCACAAAAGGCACATAGCCTACCGGGATATCCCTGTTTTCAGGCTGTGCCGCTACAAGGACATGATCTGGTCCTTCCTTTGGTGTCAGGAGCATGGTCTGAAATTCTTCCTCTGCTTTTACCATTTCTGACCGTTGCTGTTCTTTTGTCCCCAAAACAGTCTCTCGTCTTATTCTATCTTCTGGTTCTTTATGACTGTAAACATCCTCTACCGGTTCCTGTTCTTCCCGGTCTTCGTAATAGACTCTCCAGGGGTCTTCCACTTCTGTTTCTGCATCTTTTAACCGCTTATTTTTACCCATTTTTTCTAAAATAAAATGGCTTAAAATAATGACAACAGCAAAAATACCACCTGCAATTGCTCCATAGATCCAGAACTCTGCCAGCACATCCACTCCATATAAAAACCATGTTCCCCCGGCAGTCACTACCAGAAATGTCAGCAATAAAAACAGCTTTTTTACCAGCCTCCAACCGCTGTTTTCTGAAAATGATGCAGCTGGTTCTGATGAATCTGATCCTTCAAAACCTTCTGAGCTTTCTGAACCTTTAAAACTTTTCCATTCCTCACGCCTTGTTTCACTGGCCCATTCCCGGCTTATTTCTCTTTTTACGTTTTCTTCCTCCGCAGCCCGTTCCGGCATTTTTTCAGATACTCTCTCTGGCATTTTCACCGGCACCTTCTCCGCCAGTATCTCCATCATATCTTCCAAGCTGTAATTATCCCTCATACAGGTCTGGTACAGCCCATATGTAAGGACCACACATTCCCGGTCTTTATGGTCAATATGTTTCATCAGATACTGGATAAATAAAGACAACTGGCTGTTAAAATCTTCTTTTCTGCCGGGTATGACACAAAATCCCGTCTTAAATCCTTCTGGATCCACATAGATCAGGTCCGGGTCTAAAAGGATCCCCCCATCTCCCAAAAGATAGGCTTCCATCCGGTCTAATGTTTCATAAAGCTGGTGGAAAAAGTTTCTTACCTGTTTTTCATCAGCCGGCTGACTTTCAAACAACCGGCTGATGGGCTGACGGGAAGTAATATCATAACAATATACAGGGCTTCCATCTGTATATTTGATCTTCATTTTTAAAAGACCGGGGATCTGGTTTTTTGCCAGCATTCCCGTTTCATAGCTTTCTGCCATTTCCCCGTCTTCCATTTTTACCGTCATATAACTGCGCTTCATTTCACGCATATATTCAATTTTCATCTGTCTCCCCCGGTTATCAGCGTGATCTTTCGCAAAAATACTTCCGGTCGGAATGCTGTCCCTTCGATCTGTTTTTCCCAACGGCCCCCTGCGGCTTTCCCTGTGCGTTTTTCTCCCTTTTCCTGTATAGAGATCCCAAAATCTGTAAACCGCAGCTGTAAACCTTTATGTTCTTTAAAAAACTGCTCTGCCTCCCGGATATTCAGCCCTTTTTCATGGCGGCATTTTTCCACTGCTTCATGAAGCACCATAGCCGAAACCGTCTCATCATGGACCCGGCCGGCATTTCCCATAAGTGCTGCTAAAGAAAATAAGACCACTGCCATAACACAGGCTGCTTCTACCGTAATACTGCCCTGTTTTCTCACAAAAGCAGCACCCCCAGTCCCACTGGAAACATAAATGGCAGCAGCGGAAGCCTCGTTCCTGCACTCTTTCCCCACCTGCCGGTCAGCAGGCACACTGCCACCGGAAAGCACAAAAACAGGCCCCCAGACAGCAGAAACATATTTTTCCAGAATCCTAAAAACAGACCGGAAACAAGAAAAAACCAGCCATCACCTGTTCCTACACCTTCCTCTGTAACTGCCGAAAGCCACAAAAGCAGCAGCCCCGGCAACAGATCCAGGAATACTTCTAAAACCAGGATCGCCATGGACCAGAATATCTCTTTCCCGCTTCTTCCTGTTTCTTCACAGACCATATGCTGCAACCTGTAAAGGATCTGTATTCCCCGAACCATCAGTCCCGCCATCCCCCAGATATAAAAAGTAGATGCCCGGATACTTTTCTTCTTTAGATCCTGCCATGCAGCAGAAATTAGAAATAATAAAAATCCTATGCGGGAACCTGCTTCTATATACAATGTAACACCCACTTTTCCTTCTCCTTTTTCCGTCAAATTTTATACATGTCCTCTACTGGCTGCAATAAGAGCAGGCCCCCAGATATTCCACCTGATCTAAGGGTACTTCCTGCACATAGGCACTAAGGGAAATACAGTCTTCTCTGGTATGATAGCTTTCCCCATAGGGAAGCACATAAACACCCCCGCCGGTTCCACTGTTTTTACAGGAAGCGCAGGGCTTATATTTTTTTCCTTCCTGACTGCGAAGCCCCGCCAGGTCCTCTGCCCGCACCTGTTGTAAGTCATGGAACAGATAATGGCAGTTCCTCTGCCTGTGATACCGGGTAGAAGACTTTCCTATATACACCATGGTTTCCTCTTTTTCCCCATTTAATGTATCTTTCCTGCTTCTGTTCCCATCTGCTCCTGTCCAGAGTCTGCGGCTGCACACGGTTTCCACCGGTACACTTTGGATCCCAAATACAGAAAATGGAAGGGGCATTTTATACCGCATTATGATCTGTATTTTTTCGTCTTCAGTTATCCTGGTACCATAAAAATCCAGGTCCTGCACCCATTTTTCCGGTATTTTTCTTTTTACTGCTGCCGCAGCATAGACAGCCGTAACCTTTTCAAGGATCCAGTCATTCCTTTCGTCCTCTGCCCGGCTGGCGTCTATTTCTTCTCCATTTCCATTTTCATATAACCAGGCCCCATAAGCATACTGGCTGATCTCTTCCCCAACGGATTCTTCCACTGCCTGGATCTGTCTCTGCCGGTCCATTAACACCATCGGCATAAGCAGTGTCACGCAGAAAAATACCATTAAGGGAAAACAAAGCGCTGCTTCTAAGGTAAGACTTCCCTTTAAGGAGACCCATGATAATGCCCTTTTTCCGGATTCTTTTTTCTTTTTTGGATAGATTTGAACTTTGCATATTTGTACTTGGAGAGGTGCACAAAATTTTTTTAAGTTTCTGGGATTGGAGTGTCGTGTTAGAGATTTAGAATGAAAACAACTCCGAAAAAAGAGCATCATCACAGGCCCCCTTTCAAGGCTTGGAAAGGTAATTTCCACTGACAGAAAAACGTACTTTTCTTGAAGTTTTCCACGGTCCGGCCGAAAAGAATACTGGTTTTCCACAAAAGCCTGTTTCTGCATCCACCATACAGACACACTTTTCCAACAGAAAATCCGGCTGTTCTTTTCTTATATTCATCTGCATCATATCCATCATCCGAAAAAGAGGCTCACTTCCATAGCTGACAAATAAGAACAGCCTGAGATATCCGGTCAGGTCCAGTCCTTTTTTACTTCCATCCCCATTTTCATTGTTCCCGGCAATTTTACTTTCTCCCAGATCAGGCAGTTTCCCCTCTGCACCCATCTTTAAGACGCCTTCCAGACTTAAATTCCAGTCAGAACCGGTCTTTACAAGAGGTATTTTTCCTCCATCAAGGAGACAGCGCACATCTACAAGTGCTTCTGCCAGCGCCCATACCCCCATTACAAAGAACGTCACAACTGCAGTTAAGGGAAGAAGTCCCATGCCGCCTGTAATAGCCGCTGCAAGAGTCTCTGCCTCCTGCCGTTTTGCACCCTCTGACAATATGTGGACCAGATTTAATCCCTGTCTCACAGAAATCAGCCTTAAAACAGATGCTTCCAGATTTTCTCTGTCTGTTTTTTTGCCATATAAGATGTATTCCATCTCATAAATATCACCATTTTCCATTTGTTTTTGAAAATGCGGAAAATAACGGACGCTATATTCGGCTATCAGCAGTCGATCCACAAGACTTGATATTCCTTTAAAATGTTCTGCTTCCGTTTTCGAAGACGCAGATGGAGCCTGAGACAGACCTGGCCTTCCGCCAGAAACCTCACTGCCTTCCGGCAATACCAGCTTTAAAATACCTTTTCCCGTCATAGACCTGATCCGTTCCAGCCATCCTTCTTTTTCTTTGTCCTTTACTCCAAAAGAAACACCTAAAGACAGCGCCGGATATCCGGCCATATGGCTGATCACCGGCTCCCAAAGCTCCTCTTCGTCCAGTTCATCCTCTTCATCTGAAGGTTCCCAGTCATCAATATACTGGATCACGTCCTCTGCTTCTTCTATGAGACGTTCCATAAAGCGGATATTTTCCTGACTTTTCTCTGTAAGGCTTCGGATCTGCCCTCTCCGCTCTCCATCCTGGGAAATATAAGTTTCATAAGAACGGATCTGATCCTCTAACATCTGCCGGGACGTACTTTTCAGATCTTCTTCTGCTTCAAAGATTCCACGGCTCTCATTTAAAGCCCGTTCCAAACGATCCGCCTGTTTTTCATACGATTCCACCATTTCTGGTACTGTCTGAAGGCTTCTGATCACGGCTTTGCACTTTTTTATCATGCCCTCACCATCCAGATGATCCAGGCAGTTAAGACCTTCTTCCCAGTCTTTTTTCTGCTGTTCTAATTTTTCATTCAGCTTTTCAAGGGCTTTTTCCAAAGCAACCGCCTCTTTGCCATGTTCTTCATAAAGGTCTGATACATGATCTACGCTGGATGCATTTTTTATCCCATCTAAAGCTTCTTTTGCCTCTCCTTCTGTCATGGCATCCCACAGCACTCCCACAAGGCCGTATTTCATGTAGTCCAGTATCTCCTGTTCCATACAACTGCCCCTTCCTTCTGTAAGAGCCGCCATATCCTTGATCTCTGCATCTTCCACCTTTAGTGGATACCAGTTTTCAGCCTGCATATATGGTTCCAGAAAGCCTTTTAATTCCTCTTCTAAAACAGCCTTGCTGTCCGCTTCCAGTCCCAGGATCCGGTACTTCTGCCAAAGTTTTCTGTGATACTGGGCCATCAGAGAATCCATGGAAGAATCCACAGCCATACGCAGATACAGCCGTTCTCCTGCCGTCCGGGCCGATTCCGCCATGACCAGAAGAAGGGTCATAAGCATTACCAGGATCATTGCAAGGAAGACCGTCACTTCCCCTTTTTTATCCTGATGCAAATGATTCTTATACAAATGACTCCTGCGTGAAAACATCCCGATATTAATAAACCTCTTTGGTCTTTGTATTAATCTGCTTAAAGATATTTTCAAGCAAAGTATTGATCTGTTTCTTAAACACAATTGCTAACCCTATAAGGATGACCAAAATCAGGACCAGCTCTATCACCCCCACCCCTGCTTCATCCGCCATAAATTCCTTTAAAATACTATTTCTGTTTTCTTTTCTCATTTCATCGTCCTCCTTCTAAACATTCCCTTGCATTACCAAAGACCCATTTATTACCCAAAAGCAGTCCATGCCGGGACCATGATCATCACCATGACCACTACCAATAGTAAAAACAGTGGGATCAATAGTTTTGTTCCTGCTTTTTCTCCCATACGCCGGGCCTGGTGCTTTCGCTGTTCAAAAGCGTCCGCCATTTCCAGCCTTAATGTTTCCCTTAAGTTTTTGGAACCGTTTTTCCGGTTCTGTTCTAACAGTCCGGAAAGCTTCATATACTGCTGCAGGCCGCACCTGGTGCCAAACTCTGCAAAGGCCTTTGCCTCTGAGATGCCGCTTTTTAACCGGCTGCTGGTAATGTACATTTCTTCATATACATAATGTTTTTCGCTGCGCCCCTCTTTTACCGCTCTCTTATAATCCTCTGCGATCTTATCCCAGGCTGTGCGTATACTCATCCCCGCACCTAAAAAGATGATCAGGCGGGAAAGCATCTCCGAATGATCCATTAAAAGCTGGTTTTTCCTGTCTTCTTCTGCCTTTTTACAGTCACTTTTTTCCTTCAGGCAAAGGAGTACTGCTACCGTCACCCCTAAAAAGCACATCTGCACAAACACAGGCCGTTTTGGTCCATGATAGGAGATCGTCCTTCCCTCATATTCCGAAGGAAGAGTCAATGTCTGTGATCCCTGCTGCGCCTCTTCCTCCCGTTTTAACAGGTTTACAAAATCTCTTATTTTCTGCTCTTTTTCTGTATACAGCGCCGGTTTTACAGTCACAGAAAGGGAATATTCTTCCGGCCAGTTTCCATCGCTCATCCTCACTGTCAGGTCAATCTTTTGCTGTTCAATACCAGCAGCCAGATCTTCTTCCAGCTTCTCTGAATGCAGTGTTCCGTCACTTTCCAGTATCTCCGGTTCTGATGACTGCCAGCTTAAAGAGATCCCGTACTCCGGCCACACAGTGATCAGGTCCAGATCCTTACGCACCTCTTTTAAAGAAAGATTTTCTCCCCGTATCTTCTCTGGTATCTGATCTAATATTTCTTCATAAAGGCTGTATGCCTCTTCTTTGGTATACTGTTTCGGATAGATCCTCAGATCAAAAGGAACCTCTCTGCCAGACTCAAAAAGTCCCTTTATATACAGTTCCTGCTCTTTATAACTGTCATCTGCAGCCGGCCTTTCAAGGACATTTCCCGTTTTTATAACAGGATCTGCCTCCTGGACCATCCAAGCCACTATCCCTAAAAACACACCCGCACCAATACAAAGCAGCTGCTTTTTCCAGGCCCCTATTGTTTTCATCCTTTTGTTTGCATTCTTATTGTTTTCCACATTTTCCCTCTGCCTGCTTTCTAGCCAATGCCAAACCCCAGCCACAATACCGCATTTCTATATAGGGATATCCAGTATCCGTTTTGCCAGATAAACTGCCCCCACATACACGCCCAGACAGACTGTCATACAGATCCGTCCCAGCCAGGTGTGATACATGTTCTGAAAAAAGCCCGGGGATGTAAAATCGATATAAAGGATGATGCCAAAAGGGATGCCGTTCATGATCTTCTGCTCAAATACTCTGGCTGCTGTCATGGTATGGATCTCCTCCTGGACCTGTATCTTATCCCGGATAATGCCTGCTGTCTGGCTGATGATATCCGTCAGCTCTCCGCCGCTTCTTTTAGCAGCTGCAAAAACCTGTGCAAACTGGTCTATGTCCTGTATCCCGCTGCGCCTTCCCATATCTGCCAGCATAAGCTCTGCCGGACGGTTCATCCGGATCCCCGCTGCAATATCCGAAAATTCCTTTGTTATCATCCCCTCCGGTCCATACAGCACTTCCAGTTCCTTTACGCTCATAAAAAAGCTGTTTTCCAGAGAATATCCGGCACTTAAAAAAGAAGATAAAACCAGTATTCCTTCCTTAAATTGAAGGGTCAGCTGGCGGATCCGTTCTTTTTTCAGATCTTTTTTCTTATAAAAGGGGTAATAAAGAGCCACAGGAAGAAACAGAAAGAATGCAGCCGCACTGCGGTAAAAGGTATAGGCGCAAAGCCCGTCTACTGCTATGCCAACAGCTGAAAAATACAGCCATTCCCTGGTGTTAAGCCTGTATGTTCTATAGTCAGGCGGTCTTGCCCGGTTCATCTCATTCTGCTTCTCAGATCCAGACCGTTTTTTCTCAGGTCCAAGCCGTCTTTTCTCAGCCCCAGACATCTGCAAGTTTATCTTTTGCCTTAAGTTCCCCACATTTTTTAAGCCTTTTTTCTTTTCTGTCATAGGAAAAAAGGACTTCCTGCTCCACTTTTCCATTTTCATATCCCCCAATCTCCACAATAGACAACACTTTCCGACTTCCGTCCTTTAAACGCCCCAGATGGACCATGATATCCAGTGCCGAGGCGATCTGGCTGCGGATGGCATCTAAAGGCAGATCTGCCCCCATCAGTACCATAGTCTCCAGCCTTGAAAGCATGTCCTGTGGACTGTTTCCATGGCCTGTGGACAAAGATCCCGGATGGCCTGTATTCATAGCCTGGAGCATATCCAGGGCTTCCCCGCCTCTTACCTCTCCCACGATAATGCGGCTGGGATTCATTCGCAGAGATGCTTTGATCAGCTGGCTGATGGTTATCTCCCCTTCTCCTTCTGTATTTGCATTCCGGGTCTCCATACGCACCAGATTGGGCACGTGACGGATCTGCAGTTCTGCGGAATCTTCAATAGTGATCACCCGCTCCTTCTCTGGTATAAAAGAAGAAAGTGCATTTAGAAACGTCGTTTTTCCTGAGTTTGTACCGCCGCTGACAAAAATGTTGTATCTTGCTTCCACCAGCTTTTCTAAAAAGCTGGCCGCTTCTTCTGTGATCGCCTGAAAACGGATCAGTTTTTCTATGGTGATCGGTTCTGGAAACTTGCGGATAGTCACTACCGGTCCACCAAGAGCCACCGGCGGCAGTACGATATGGACACGGGAGCCGTCTTCCAGCCTGGCATCTGCAATGGGACTGGACACATTTACAATACGGTTCACCTTTCCCACGATCTGCTGAATAATGTCCTCCAGCTGCTCTGTTTTTTCAAATCTGCGGTTCCATAGCAGCATTTCCCCTTTCTTTTCTATAAAGATCTTTCCCGCCCCGTTGATCATGATCTCCGTCACTTCTTTGTCATCTAACAGTTCCTGAAGGATATCTAAACGGCGGAAACTGTCATAGAGGCTGTTTCGCAGCCATAACCGCTCCTTTAAAGGCAGATAGACCTCTCTTCCCTTCTGGCGGATGGCTGTATCAATCTGGTCATAAAGCTGCTCATCTTCCAGATAGACCTGGTCTTTTAACTGTCCCATTACATTTCTTCTCAGTTCTCCTCGGATCCCTTCTCTTTTTCCAGGCAAAGGCATCAGCTCTCCTGTCATCTTTCATAACCTCCTTCCAGAAGTTTTCTCACAAAATCCCCCATTTCGCCCCAGATCAGCTGCTCCATATATTTCTCCCTGGGAGCTGTCATCCTGACTGCCGGCAGACGAAGCTTCTGTATCTTTTCCCCTATTCCCCGGTCATCTGCTGCTTTTAAATACTCCTCAAAATCTTCCAGTTTTGCCGCTGACACCAGATCATCTAACACCGGCATATAAATAACATCACAGGCCTCAAACAGGGAAACTGCCCCTTTTCCCATATGCCCCATATCTACGATGATCCGCCCATATCCGCTTTCTGTTGCGATCTTTTGAAGAAACCCTTTTATCTCTTCCGGCGTGATCTGATCTAAATCTTCCCCATAAGAGACTGGTGGGATATAGTCCACATTTCCACTGGATAAGATCATGGATTTTAATCTGAGCCAGTTAAAATCTCCCCTTTGATACAGATAAAACACATCGGAAAGATCCTGGTCATATCCCCCGCAGACCAGCTTTGAAAATCCGGAATATTCCTCTAAGCTGATCAATAAAACTGCCTGGCTTTTTCCCAGCATGTGGGCCAGAGTCAGCGCAAAAGAAGTCTTTCCGCAGCGGCCCACCGGGGAATAAACGCCCATGACCAAAGCACGTTTTGCCATCAAAGCCAGTCCCGGCTGAGGCGGCGCTGTACAGTAACAGGCCATTACCTCCTGTAAAATGCAGTCCCCGGACTGGTATTTATACACCGTGCTTTCTTCTTTCGATTCCTCTTTTGGCACAAATTCGCCGTCACAGAGGATCATTTTCAGTCCTGCTTTTACCTCTTTTGCCTTTTCCCGTACCTTTTCACCTGCCAAAAGGATCTCAATATCATGGGTCTGTCCATATTCCTTTAATTTTTCCAGGTCTGAAAATGCCCTTGCCTGAAAAGGAAATGTTTCTTTCTGGTTCACATACTCTGCAAGCCGTCCTGCATACAGCGGATCTTCGTCGTATACAGCCATTACTTTTACCATTTCTCATCCTCCTTAAAATCCCCCGCTTCCAAGAAGGACCAGAACAGCACCTGCGCAAAAGCAGGCCCCCAAGGGGATCACACATCCTGTTCCATCCCGGGACGGAATATAATATTTTTCCATTTTTTTACAGTTGAACACTCGCCTGATATAAGCAGATAAATAGAGAAACCGATAACATGCGCTGCCATCCCGCAGCATTTTTAAAAGAGAAAGGATCGCTCCCATAAGAAGTCCTAAAATTAAAATTTCACCTGTTTTTTCAAGGCCGAACCAGGCTGCAAAAACAACCCCAAGCTTTATATCTCCGGCTCCTATCAGCCCAAAATGAGAAAGAAAGATCCCCGGGGCCAATACCAGAACAGCCCGTACTATATACATAGCTGCTGACGCCAGAAACCATTGTATCCTTTCAGCCTCTGATATCTCTGCCGCCAGAAACATGCTCTGGATAACCAGGGAAATAAGTACCAGTATGGCTTCAAAGCCGATCACCTTATTGGGGATCCGGTAATATTTCCAGTCACTTACCCCGGCGCAAACCACCCCGGCCCAAAACAGGACCTGAACCAAACGATTTGAATTAAAATAAACCGAAACATCCACCTCCCATGCCAAAAAGGGCAAAAGAATACACTTTTCCTGTTGATAGAAATCAAGCAAAAACTACAACTGGATACTGTGCTGAAAACGCACAAAAAAAATTACAGAATTAAAAGTAAATAAATAGATCTCTTAAAGAATGTGACCTTATTATGCCGTATTTTATCCCTCCTGTCAAGAGCTTTTTTGAATCATTTTCAGATCGTTTTTTCAACAGTTTTTCTATTGACCCCTATATGCAGTAATGGTAAAATAATATTAGTTTAAAAATTTAAACCAAACGATTTAAACCAAAGGAGTGAACGGCTATGACAACGGTACAGGATCTGCAGAAACAATTTCATTGCTGCATGCCTCTTTTTATTGCTCTGGGCGATAAAGTCCGCCTTTCTATTGTGGAACTTCTCTGTGAAGAAGCCATTAAGACCGGCAGCCCCCAGGGAACCATTGATTTTGAAGGCAATGCCATGAATGTAAATGAGATCACCCGCCGCACCAGCCTTTCCCGGCCTGCCATATCCCATCATTTAAAAATATTAAAAGATGCAGGCCTGGTGGGTATACGTCAGGACGGGACAGCCAATTACTACTATCTCACCCTGCGTGACTCCACACGCTCTCTTATGGAGCTGGGATATAGACTGGAGGAGTTCATGTAATCAAAATATCCATGCATAATTCTTTTTTTCCCAGATATACTAATTGATGCCAGAATACATCAAAACAGTTGGGAGATGAAGATTTATGCCGGGATTTTTAAAAGCCATTCGTGAAGCAGCAGCGGCAGCACCTGTAAACCAGGATTTAGTTTTTACAAGGCGGAAACTGTGGGACGATATTGAACGCACTCTCTGGGCCCTGGAAACAGCCCAGAACCACTTTGAACAGGCCACAGAGCCGTCGCTGATCGACTGCTATATTTACGAATGGAATGCCGCGCAGCTGCGCTATCAGTTTTTACTGAGAAAATTCAAAAACATGGAGGACTGACAACATGAGTACCTGGTATGAACAAGCTATCTTTTATCATATGTATCCTTTGGGGATGACCGGAGCCCCGAAGACAAACACGCAGACAGAGGTGACAGACCGGTTTAAGGAACTGGACCAGTGGATCCCACATATCCGTTCTTTAGGCTGCAATGCCATCTACATAGGTCCTCTTTTTGAATCATCCAGTCATGGCTACGACACCAGAGATTACAAGCTGGTTGACAGGCGGCTGGGAACCAATGAAGATTTCCGCGGATTTACAAAACAGTGCCACGAAAATGGCATCAAAGTAGTGGTTGACGGCGTTTTCAACCACACAGGCCGTGAGTTTTTCGCCTTTAAAGATATCCAGGAAAAGAAATGGGACTCCCCATACAAAGACTGGTACAAAGGGGTAAATTTCGGCTGGCAGAGTCCTTTAGGTGATCCATTCGGCTATGAAGCATGGCAGGGGCATTTTGAACTTCCCTGTTTAAATCTTTATAACCAGCAGGTGAAAGCTTATCTCTTTGACGTGATCCGCTTCTGGGTAGACGAGTTTGACATTGACGGCATCCGTTTAGACTGCGCCAATATCCTGGATTTTAATTTCATGAAAGAAATGAGAGCTAAGACTGCTGCCATGAAGCCGGATTTCTGGCTTATGGGTGAAGTCATCCATGGGGATTATAGCCGCTGGGTCAACCCGGAAATGCTCCACTCTGTTACTAACTATGAGCTTCACAAAAGCATTTATTCTGGTTTCAATGACCACAACTTCTTTGAGATTGCCCACAATGTACGCCGTCTGGAAGCCATTGGAAGACAGCTTTACACCTTCCTGGACAACCATGATGAAGACCGCATTGCCAGCAAATTAAGGACAAAAGAGCATCTGTATCCTGTATACACCTGTTTAATGACACTTCCGGGAATCCCGTCTATCTACTATGGCGGTGAATGGGGGACAGAGGGAAAACGTACTTCCACCTGTGATGACGACCTGCGTCCCTGCATCCCGGCAGAGAAGATACCGGAATTAAACTGTGAGCTTACCGGTTTCATTTCCAGACTTGGAAAAATACATGCAGAAAATGAAGAGCTGCACACCGGCAAATACCAGGAACTGCTTCTTACCAATAGGCAGTACGCCTATGCAAGATGGGGAAATAACAGCCTCATCATCACCGCTTTAAATAATGATGACAACGAGGCCACATTAAATATCCCGGTCCCGATCCAGGCGCGGGAAGCTGTGGATCTTTTAAATGGAGATAATGAAACTCCAGGTGAAAATAAAGTTCTGCCAATACAAAACGGCAGACTGGAAATTAAATTAAAGGGCAACTGGGGCGCTGTCCTTAAGATCAAGGGGGAAAATAGTGTGAAAGAAAGTAAATTGAGCCAAAATCGTGAATTAGACACAAGAAAAGGCTCACATAGTGAACCTATTTAATGGTATTCCCACCTAAGAAAAGAGGCTCACCTGCACATCAACAGCAAAACGGGTGGGCGCATCTGATATTGATGCCGGGATGCCTTAATAATTGAGTCAATTGTAACACGAAAACTTGAAGGTGTAAAACACTTTCATTACTATTTGTGCCGCCAACTGAAAGGCGGCGGAATGGAGATTAATATGACAACGAGAAAGCCTACGGGCCAGACGAAGAAAAATACAGCGGCAGCTGCGAAAAAAAATGTTCGCAGAAGCACCGGCGCTAAAATTGCCGCAAAGACTACCGCCGAGAAAAAGGCCGTTGATAATACCGGCCTGATCTCCGACCTGGACTGCTATTTATTCGGCGCAGGCACCCACTATGAGATCTACAAAAAGCTGGGCGCACATCCTATGACCTACAAAGGCAAAAAAGGCATCCATTTTGGTGTCTGGGCTCCTCATGCACAGGCGGTCCATTTAGTAGGCGACTTTAACGGCTGGAACCCGGAAGCCAATCCTATGACAAAAGTAGGCCAGTCCGGCATCTGGGAGTATTTTAACGCAGGTATGCAGGTAGGCGAGCTTTATAAATTTGCCATTACCACCGATACCGGAAAGATCCTTTATAAAGCGGACCCATTTGCCTTCAGCGCAGAATACCGCCCAGGCACTGCTTCTGTTACCGCTGACATCAGCGGATTTTCCTGGAATGACAGCGACTGGATCAGCAAGCGCTCCCAGTCAGATATGACAAAACAGCCCATCAGTATCTACGAAGTCCACTTAGGTTCCTGGAAGAAGAAAGACCGTGAGGAAAAAGATGGATATTATACTTATATTGAAGCGGCTCATGAGCTGGCTGCCTATGTAAAGGAAATGGGCTACACCCATGTAGAGCTTATGGGTATTGCGGAACATCCATATGATGGCTCCTGGGGCTATCAGGTAACTGGTTATTTTGCCCCCACCTCCCGTTACGGAAGCCCAAAAGACTTCATGTATTTTGTAAATTACTTACATAAAAATGGCATCGGCGTGATCCTTGACTGGGTTCCGGCCCATTTTCCAAAAGACGCCCATGGACTGGCCGATTTTGACGGACACCCTCTTTTTGAATACGAAGACCCACGCAAAGGCGAACACCCAGACTGGGGCACCAAGGTCTTTGATTACGGCAAAAATGAGGTGAAAGACTTCCTTATCAGCAACGCCCTTTACTGGGTGGAAGAATATCATGTAGACGGCCTGCGCGTGGACGCTGTTGCTTCCATGCTGTATCTTGACTACGGCCGAGAACCAGGCCAATGGGTGCCAAACAAAGACGGCGGAAACCAGAACTTAGAGGCCATTGAGTTCTTTAAGCACTTAAATACCGTTGTCCAGGGCCGCAACCACGGCGTTGCCATGATCGCAGAAGAATCTACTGCATGGCCACAGGTAACAGAACACCCTGAAAATGACGGCCTTGGCTTTACCTTCAAATGGAACATGGGCTGGATGCATGATTTTCTGGAATATATGAAATTAGACCCATATTTCCGCAAATACAACCACAACCGCATGACTTTCAGCCTGACCTATTTTACCAGTGAAAATTATATTTTAGTGCTCTCCCATGATGAAGTCGTCCACTTAAAGTGCTCTATGATCAACAAAATGCCTGGTCTTGGAGAGGACAAGTTCTCCAACTTAAAGGCCGGTTATACCTTTATGTTAGGCCACCCGGGAAAGAAACTTCTGTTTATGGGACAAGACTTCGGCCAGTGGCATGAATGGGATGAAAAAGTCAGCCTTGACTGGTATTTAGCTGAAGAAGAAAGCCACAAAAAGCTGCAGGAATATGTCCGCGACCTTCTTCATATTTATAAAAAATATCCATGCCTGTACCAGCTTGACAATGACTGGAACGGCTTCCAGTGGATCAATGCAAACGACGGAGACCGCAGTATTTTCAGCTTTATCCGCAAAGATGAAACCGGCAAGAAGAACCTGCTGTTCATAATAAACTTTACTCCGGTAGACCGCCCGGATTACCGCGTAGGCGTGCCAAAACGATGCAAGCTGTCACTCCTTTTGGATAATGTTCACGGTGCCTATAAACCAAGCCAGTGCCCGACTTATACTTCCATAAAAGGCGAATGTGATGGACAGCCGTATTCTATTTCTTATCCATTAGGTGGATATGGAACGGCGATCTTTCGTTTTTAATCCTCATAGCATTTCCATGGTCCGGGCATCTGCCCGGATCTGACTTATCAGGCTTTCACGTTTTGCGTACCTGGCACGCGCCCCCTGGCGCGTCCACCCCACCTGCTCCAACATTGGATAAAAAATAATTTTCGTTAATTTTTTATCAATTTCTTCTGTACTTTTAGCCCTACCTGTAGTAAAATAATAACCGTGCGGCAGTTTCTGCCGCAGCAGTACCGTATATAATGTGTGGAAGGAGAGTATGATTATGGCAAAAGAAATGATTTTCAGCAGTGCAAAAAAGACCGTCTATCATGACGGAGATACTGTCATTAAGGAATTCTGTGAAGGATTTCCCAAAGCAGAGGTTTTAAACGAAGCATTATGTAATGCAAGAGTTGAGACCATTGAAGCGCTCAATGTTCCAAAGGTTTTAGGGGTAACAGTAACTGACGGAAAATGGACCATTATCAAGGAATACGTACCAGGCAAGACCTTAGAACAGCTGATGGATGAAAATCCGGATAAGCTGGATGAGTACATGTCCCAGATGGTAGATCTGCAGCTGTTGATCCACAGCCAGGCTTGCCCGCTGTTAAACAAGCTGAAAGAAAAAACCGCCCGCTCCTTAAAATCCGTGGAACAGCTGGACGAAGGCATACGCTATGAGCTTTTGACCAGACTGGACGGAATGCCAAAACACACCAAGCTCTGCCACGGTGATTTCAATCCATCCAACATCATTGTTGGGGACGATGGAAAGCTCTATGTAATTGACTGGGTACATGCTTCCCAGGGCAATGCAAGTGCCGATGTGGCAAGAACCTACCTTCTGCTCAGCTTAAAGGACAAAAAGAAAGCAGAGCTGTACATGGATCTGTTCTGTGAAAAGACAGGTACAGAAAAACGCTATGTACAGGGCTGGCTTCCAATCGTAGCAGCCGCACAGCTGGCTTATAAGCGTCCAGAAGAGAAGGATCTGTTAGAGAGCTGGATCAATGTATTTGAGTATCAGTAAAATCTATTTACACATTGAAGCAGTGCCGTTGAATGACGGACTGCAAACTTACGGTCAGAAAAAGACAGGCCCCTTTGCGAGCCTGTCTTTTTTATAACAATGTTTTGTCTATTTTTGATCTTTTTATCCAGGATCTGTCTGTTCCTGTTTTACATTCCATCTCCCGGTTCAACGCCATCCGGGATCGGGGAAACATATTTGCCGCCGGTCGCTTCCAAAAGCTCCTCTTTTGCCTTCTTAACTACCTCCGGGTTCTCCCAGACTTCTGCGCAGGCTCTTGCAATGGCACGGGCTACTGCAATGCTTCCCTTGTCACCAATAGAAGTACCTACCTGGGCTGCGAACTGCCAGGTGTGAAGGCCGGTTCCTGGAATACTTGTAGTTGCAGAATACTGGGTCGTAGGCACGATATAGCTTACATCTCCTACGTCTGTAGATGCAGTATACTGACGCTCCATAACACGGTCATCCACTGCCTCTACGCTGGTGATCAGCGGTCTCTTGGCAAATTCTTCCTCACTGATCCCATCTGCCTTTGCACCCGTTTTAATGGCTGCTTCTCTTGCTTCTGGGCTTAAAAGATCTAAAAACTTACGAGCAATGGCAAAGTCTTCCTCTGTAAAATCAGGTCCGCCCTCTGCCACAAAAGCATCTGAAAGGATACGGGAAGCAGTTGGATTTGGAAGGTTATCATGTAAGCCGCCAAATACCTTGATATTCACATCAGTTTCCGTCATCAGGGCTGCGCCCTGGGCGATCTTCTTTACACGGGCTAAAATAGCGTCACAGTCTGACATCTTAGGCGCTCTGATAAAGTATAAGAGAGATGCATGGTCCTGTACGATGTTTGGTGCTTCGCCGCCTGCATCCAGGTATGCATAATGCACTCTGGCAGTGGAGATAATGTGCTCTCTCAGATAATTGACACCTACGTTCATCAGCTCGCAGGCATCCAAAGCGCTGCGGCCCAGTTCCGGCGCACCGCCTGCATGGGCTGTAATACCCTTAAAGTCAAAACGGACTTTATAGTAAGCAAGCGTGCGGCCCCAGAGAGTGGTATGATCCATTGGATGCCAGGTAAAGCACATGTCAAGGCCTTCAAAGCAGCCTCTTTTAACCATAAAACTTTTGCCGAAGCCAGTTTCCTCTGCCGGGCAGCCGAAGATCTTTACAGTTCCTGTTTTTCCAGTTTCTTTTAAATATTCCTTGGCAATGATCGCTGCACCAACAGTTCCTGCTGCCAGAGCACTGTGTCCGCAGGCATGGCCGTATTTCTTTCCTTCAATGGGGCACGGCTTTGTTTCTCCTGCTTTCTGGCTCATATTTGGCAGAGCGTCATACTCTGCTAAAATGCCGATCACCGGCTTTCCGCTTCCGTAGGTTCCCACAAAAGCAGTTTCCATTCCGCCAATGCCCCCCTCTACTGTAAAACCTTCTTTTTCCAGAAGTTCTTCCAGATAGGCAGCACTTTTGTAAACCTCAAAACCGTACTCTGCAAGATCAAAAATGGAGTGCTGGATACCGGCGATCTCCTCTGCCTTTTTTTCTGCGATCTCATGGATCTTGTTTGTCTCGTACATATACATTCCCTGTCTTTCTTTAAATGTCTTTCTTATGTTCCCTGTTTCCGCCCCGGATCAGGATCTCTTCTTGCTCTGTTAAATTTTTATCATCTTCTACTGTTACATCCCAGCTATAGGGAGCACTTTCCAAAGGATGTTCCCCAGACGACGGCTCTCCGTCCGACTTCTCACCTGCGTTTTCTTCTATCACCTTCTCAGCTGCTGCACGCTCCGAACGCATTTCTGCTTTCGTCTCCTGCCGCTCTTCCGGGAAAATGACCTGGGCTTTAAACAGGTCGCCGTCAATGGTGATCACAAATTCACCTTTCTGTAGCTGGGTCAAGCTTCTTGCAATAGAAAGTCCCAGTCCGCTTCCTTCGGTAGTCCGCGCCACATCGCCTCTGACAAATCGCTCTGTCAGCTCATCCGGACTGATATTTAACGGCTTTTCCGAAATATTTTTTATGGTGAAAATGGCTTTTCCATCTACTGATGCTACATCCACATACACCCGGCTGCCTTCCTGGGCATATTTAAAGGCGTTGGTATAAAGATTTTCCAATACTCTCCAAAGCCTGCGGCCATCTGCCTTAATGATGATCATGCCATCCGGGAAATCAGAGATGATCTTTAAATGCCGCTGGTCAAAACGCTCTTCAAATTCACCGTTTGTCTGCTGTACCAGTTCCACCAGGTCAATATCTGTAATTTCCAATTTCAGGTTGCCGGAGCTTGCCTTGGAGGCTTCCACCAGATCCTCTGTCAGCGTCTTTAAACGCTGGGACTTCTGGTCAAGGACTTCCAGATATGAAGCGATCTTCGGGTCCTGTATCTTCTGTCTCTTTAACAGATCCACATAGTTGATAATGGATGTAAGAGGGGTTTTAATATCGTGGGAAACGTTGGTGATCAGATCTGCCTTCAAACGCTCACTTTTTACCTTTTCCTGAAGAGCTGAATCCAGACCGCTTCCGATATTATTAATGTGATCTCCTACCGTTTTCTCTTTTCCAGTCAGTTTTTTCGTGTTCAGCCTGAAGCCTGTATCCCCTTTGGCAATGCAGGTGATCGCATTATTTAAAAGATCCTTCTGCTCTGCCTTGCGGAACAGTCTGTGGTATACCCAGCCGTCCAGTCCAATAAACAAAATGGCACATACATAGAACAGGATACGGAAGGTCAGCTTCTCATCCTTATATGCAAACAGGAATAAGATTCCCCACATCATCATGCCATTTGCACCTAAAAATAACAGATAGCAAAGGCTGGTACCTGCTACAAAACTGGCTTTGGCAATATAATCTTTAGACGCTTTCACTGCCTTTTTTGCAAGGCTCTTTTCCCATAAGGTATTGGCCTTGTACCGCCTTAAAAGGCTGAACCCGCACAGAATACTGCATCCATAAAGGATCACGTATTTTAATAACTTATTCCAGTAAGCCAGATTCTCTTCTGCTGCAAAAAGCCCGATGACCAGGATCCCCAGTTTCCTGCACAGATATAAAATACCGGCCGTTGCCGCCGCCCACAAAAGAACACAGGGCTCTGTATACATTTTATCAACAGGGAATAAACGGGTCTCCCCTCCCAGTTCCTCTTCATGACCGGATAACAGGACCAATGCTACCAGTGTAGTGAAAAATCCGGCAATACCGGCCACTACACCGCCCATTCCTACGATAAAAGCAGAACGGGCGCCTTTGTATTCACCTGCCTCTTCTGCATATTTATCCGAATAAGGATAACTGGTATCCACAGAAACTACCATGTAGTTCTGGTCATTGTCAAAAGGATTCCAGGTTTCCAGAAGGGAAGCTGCATTTTCCGGGATCACTGCAAGATTGCTGTCCATGCGGATGGTATTTCCGGGGATAAATAAATATTTTCCAAAGCCCCGCAGTTCATCTAAAGACAGCGCCGGCACATTGGTGTAGACCACTTCTTCCCCGCTGTCGCTCTTATAAAGGACACGAAAACGGACATTGGTATTATTGCTGATAAAATTATAATAGATGGTATAATATTTTCCCAGACGATCCAGGATATCCAGAGCCATTTCTTCCTTGGTCATCCTGGTTTCCAGACCGTCAACCTCGGCCAGATCCGGCTTATCTGCTTTATATTCTACGGTGATCTCCATATCATCTTCATCCATAGCCATAGGAGATCCCTGAACGGTAAAATCCTCCCCCAGGTAATAGCCCCGGATCTTGGCATAACGGACGATCTGATCCAGCGTCATATCTTCGTCTACACCCGGTCCGTCTGTGATATGCACAATGACTTTATGCATATCCAGGACGCCATTTGTCTCAAACATGTCCTTATAGCCGATGTAGGTAAAAATATTGCTGATGTCCACTCCCAGCTGAGAGCAGAAAGCATCGGAATCTTCATATGTTTCATCGTAGATCCAGCGGATACCTTTTCCATATCCGCCGTTTAAATACATGGCGCTGATGCCCGCCAGTGTGATAATGAGAAATATCACATGAAGGACCGTCAAAAGCACCTTCCATTTTCTCAGACCAAAAGACTTTTTTTCCATAGGCCACCTACTGTTTCTCGATCTTATAGCCTACGCCCCATACTACCTTCAGATATTTTGGCTCTCTCGGGTTGATCTCGATCTTTTCACGGATATGGCGGATGTGGACAGCCACCGTATTATCTGCTCCAATGGCTTCCTCATTCCAGATCTTTTCGTAGATCTCATCAATAGAGAATACCTTTCCTGCGTTCTTTACCAGAAGCAGAAGGATATTATACTCAATGGGAGTCAGTTTGATGGGTTCTCCGTCAACTGTAACTTCTTTGTTGTCATCATTGATCTGAAGGCCGCCGCACTTGTAGACCTGGCCTTCTGCCTGCTGGTTCATATTTCCAAGCTGTGTATAACGGCGCAGCTGGGACTTGACTCTTGCCACCAGTTCCAATGGGTTAAATGGCTTTGTAATGTAATCATCTGCCCCAATATTCAGTCCTAGGATCTTATCTGCATCCTCTGATTTTGCAGATAAAATGATGATCGGAATGCTGCTGGTCTCACGGACTTTTAAAGTAGTCCGGATGCCATCCAGTCCCGGCATCATTACGTCTAAGATCAAAAGGTCTGCGGACTGGGTCTCCAGGTATTCCAGGGCCTCATAGCCGTCATATGTTTTTATAACCTTAAAACCTTCTCCTGTAAGGTAAATATCAATGGCTTCCACGATCTGTTTATCGTCGTCACATACCAGGATCGTCTGCATAAATGTCCCTCCTTTGTTGATGTATGGTTTTGCGCCCAGTCGGGCGCAAATTTGCTGCAATTATATCACCTGCGTCCGCGCCGGAAGGCGCGAAGCGGATGTTCGTTTACTGCTTAAAAGATACGCCATGCGCAGACAAAGTTGCTTCTCCACCAGGAGCTTAAGCTTCTGTGTACTACCTTGCCGTTACTGGATGAAGCATCGATAACGGTTCCGCCGCCGGCTGCAATACCTACATGGCCTCTTACAACTACAATATCACCTGCCTGGATATCGTTGAAATTGCTTACCTTTGTATAACGTCCTACACTTCTCCAGCCGGAGGAAGTTATGTAGCTCTGGCTTACACCTACCTGCTTTAAGCACCAGTATACGAAACCGGAGCAGTCAAAGGAGCTTGGTCCCTTTGCTCCCCATACATATGGGCTTCCCAGTTTGGAAGATGCCACGGAGATCAGTGCGGAAACACCTGCGCCGGATGCCGGTCTTGGAGCCGGTGTACTGCTGTTGTTTCCACTGTTGCTACTATTTGAATTATTGTTTTTACTGCTATTGTTTGGTTTATTGTTCTTATTAGATGCCGCAGTAGTGGCTGCCGGTCTCTTTACATTGTCACCAGTCAGTTTTGCCATAGTCAAAACGCCTACTTTACCATCAGCAGACAGTCCGTTTCGTGACTGGAAGTTCTTGACTGCGTCTTCTGTAGCTTCACCATAGTAGCCGGTTACACTAGAAGACGGCAGATAGCCGTACTTGCTTAACAGCTGCTGTACTCTGGTAACGGAATCGCCCTGTTCACCGATCATCAGACCATTTGGCTTGGCATCGGAGCTGTTTAATACAATACGTGTAGATGGTCCTAAGTAACCATCTACTACCTGGTCATTTCGCGCCTGGAACTGTTTAACTGCGATCACAGTGTCCTGACCATACGTACCGTCTGGTGTAGTGGTCAGATATCCCAGATCCTTTAATCGCTGTTGACATGCCAGCACCACGTCGCTCTTTTCACCGTATGCAAGCATATTAGCCTTAATGTCATCGCTGTACATCAGGTTATAGGTCTGCTGGCCTACTTTTCCGTCTTCTGTCAGACCATTGACGCCCTGGAGTTTTAAAACTGCGGCCTCTGTGGCATCATCGAAATTACCGGTCACCTGATTGGCAGAAGCCAGATAACCCAGTTCATACAGTCGCTGCTGGATCTTCTGGATATCATCGCCCTGGGTGCCTTTGGATACTGCATAATGTTTGGCATCATCTGCCATCAGTTCATCCCAGGTGGTATCGCCTACAATGCCGTCCTGAGGCAGTTCATTCTGTCTCTGGAAATGCTTTACAGCAGTAAGGGTTGCCTGACCGAAATAGTCCGTAGGCTCATCGTTATCCATAAATCCCAGATCCATCAATCGCTGCTGCAGCTTCTTTACGATCTCATGACGTACGCCTTCTCTTAAATACTGAGGTGCCGGTTCTGCGTCCTCCGGAAGTTCTACGTCATTAAGCCCCGGAAGCACCTGGCCATCCAGGCCCAAAGGCGCTATGGTCTCATCTGTGCCATCTGAAATTGCCTGTCCGTCTGTCACATCTGCCGCTGCCGGTTCTGCTGCTTCATTCTGGACAGCGATTCCGCTGTCACCAAAAGAGCATCCCCCCAGCGCCAGCGCTGCCGCCAGTGCGCCGGATACGCAGGCATATCTCAGATAATATGTATATTTCTGGTTCATGAAATGTGTCCTCGCTTGTTGTCGTTTGTTGCTTCATAAATTCAGGGTCTTTAAGATTTCCCTTCCACAAGGCCCACTCAGGACCCCCGCGCTGACGCGCTCCACTGCCTGCTGTCGCAGGCGGATCCTTCGTTGGTGGCGCAAGAAAAACAAATGCCGCATTTTGCGGCGCTTGTTTTGCCATGCATGTCGAGAATGCGCCAGTGACGCATTCGAAGACTTCTTTTGCGCTCACCACATTATAACATATCTCCACCTATTTTTCGATATTTTTCACGGTCTTAAGAAAATCGCAAAGAAGGACAAACCTGGTACTGCCATTACAGCAGCACTTCCCGGCTTGTCCCTCATTTTCTTTATATCTCTATTCTTTTTACTTCCTTTAGCTTCTCTTCTCCCTGTGAAAAAGCTTCTTAGCCCCCCGCCCAAAGCGTTTCCGCTTAAAAAACGGCACTTTGGCCGCAGCCGCCTCTTCCTGTCCGCTTTTCTGGAAAGAGCGGATCGTTTCATCTAACAGGCGGAACCGTTCTTCCTCCTTCTGGTCAGAATCCTTTAAAAGCAGTTCCAGTTCACCTGCCAGCCGTTCTTTTACAAGACAGCTGATATCCTGGCTTAGCTTCTCATTATTCACTTCCAGAGCCCGTCCAATGATCAGGTTCATCATCTGCTGGAACTGGGCCATTTTCTCCTCTGCACTGGCAGAAAGAGCCACGCCCTCTGCTGTAGCCGCAACCATAGCCGTGCTTTCCTCTTCCTTAAGCTCCTTTAAAGCAGCGTCCATATCCCGTTCCAAAAGCTCGTCCGTCAGCTCCCCTTCCAGCTTTCCGTCCTTTTTCATCTGCTCCAACGCATGCTTGATCGCCTTTAACTGATACCCTTTTTCCTTCAGATTTTTAACCTGCTTAAACAGTCGGATATGAAAATCCGTATAATACCTGTGCCCCATTTCATTCCGGGGGATCCCAAGCTCCAGTTCCTCCTCCCAGTACCTTAATACATGGGCTTCCACATCCACCTTCCTGGACGCATCTGATATAAGATAATGTACTTCATCCATAGCCATTCTCTCCTTCACATCACGTATCATTCTAATTAACTGCAGCCCTTTTGCTGCTGTTTATTATCAATGTATGCGTTGAGAATCACTATTATGACTAAAAAATAAATGGCACCTGCACCAACAGATGCAAGCGCCAAAATATTTATTATCCTTCCTGATTTCCCCCCTGAGGCCGCACCGCATTTACAAACTTGGTGTACTCAGGCTTCCAGATCAGGTTTACGGTACCGATGGGGCCGTTTCGCTGTTTGGCAATGATGACTTCGGCCTCGTTTGGATGTTCGGTGTCTTTATTGTAGTAATCATCACGGTATAAGAACATAACAACGTCCGCATCCTGCTCGATGGCTCCGGACTCTCGAAGGTCGGAAAGCATAGGTCTGTGGTCTGTACGGGTCTCGCAGGCACGGGACAGCTGGGATAATGCAATGACCGGGGCGTGAAGCTCTCTGGCTAAGGCCTTTAAGGAACGGGAAATATCGGAAATTTCCTGCTGGCGGTTGTCATTTCCGCCTTTGCGGCTGCCGCTCATCAGCTGTAAGTAGTCGATAATAACAATACTTAAGCCATATTCCAGTTTCATTTTCCTGCACTTGGAGCGCAGCTCAGAAATGGAGATACCCGGCGTATCGTCAATGATCAGCTTGGAATTACCGATAATACCGATGCCTTCCACAACTGCATCCCAGTCAGAATCCGTCAAAGTACCGGTACGCAGCTTCTGGGAATCTACGTTAGACTCCATGGACAGCATACGGTTTACCAGCTGCTCCTTTGACATTTCCAGACTGAATACCATACATGGCAGATTTTTCCGCACGGAAACATAGTCAACTACATTTAAGACAAAGGCGGTCTTACCCATAGAAGGACGTGCCGCGATCAGGATAAAATCCGAAGGTTGGAAACCGGATAATTTATAATCCAGATCAATAAATCCGGACGGAATGCCGGTAACGGTTCCCTGGTTCTTATATGCGTCCTCGATCTTTTCCAGAACATTAATGGCAACCTGCTTGATCGGCACAAATTCCTGTCCGCCCTTATTCTGGAGCAGGTCGAAAATAGATTTTTCCGTATCCGCCAGAATATTTTCCAGTGGCTCTTTTCCTGCATAACAGGTATTTGCGATCTCTTCTGTTGTCTTTATAAGCCGGCGCAGGACTGCTTTCTCACTGACGATCGTAGCATAGGACTTTACATTGGCCGATGTAGGCACAATGGTAATGATATCCCGGACAAAATCCAGGCTGCTGACCTCCGGCGGAACGTCTTTTTCCTTTAAACGGTCCTGAAGGGTGACCAGATCTACCGGTTTTCCTTCATTAAACAGTTCCACCATGGCATCAAACATGATCCCGTACTGCTGCTGATAAAAATCGCTGCCCGTGATGATCTCCGATGCAGCGATTACCGCTTCCCTGTCCATTAACATAGAACCTATAACAGACTGTTCCGCCTCTATACTGTGAGGAAGCACCCGCTTAATAAGGGTCTCTTCCATAAAATTATCTCCTCTGTCTTAAAATAACAGTTATGCCTCTACTACCTTAACTGCCAGTTTTGCAGTTACCTCTTTGTGAAGCTTTACAGATACCTCAAAGCTGCCGATTGCCTTAATTGGAGTGTTTAATACGATCTTCTTCTTGTCGATCTCCAGGCCCAGCTGATCCTTAGCTGCCTTTTCAATTTCTTTAGAAGAAACAGCACCGAAAGCTCTGCCGCCTTCACCTGCCTTAATAGAAACAGTTACAGAAGCATTATTTAACTTCTCTGCCAGTTCCTTTGCTGCTGCCAGCTGCTCCGCTGCGATCTTTGCGTCATTTGCTTTCTGAAGCTTTAAGTCATTTAAGTTCTTTGCAGTTGCTTCTACGCCTAATTTCTTAGGAAGGATGAAGTTACGTGCATAACCGTCATTTACCTTTACAACCTGTCCTTTTTTACCTAATGCCTTTACATCTTCTAATAATACGATTTCCATTTTACAAAACTTCCTTTCTATAATCATCTATGTCTATAATCTATATCTTATATCTCCAAATATCCCGGTTAAGACACATCCCCTTCATCCATCATCTGACGAATGACTGCTTTTAAGCGCTCCTTGGCTTCTTCCACGGTAACGCCCTGCATCTGTGCCCCCGCAATGGTCCTGTGGCCGCCGCCGCCCAGTTTTTCCATCATCACCTGAACATTGACTTCATCAATGGACCGGGCTGAGAAATAAATGGTATTGTTATAATCTGTAAGTACCACAGAAGCCTTGATGCCCTTGATCTCAAGAAGCTCATTTGCCGCCTGAGCGCCGATAATGGTCGGACTTTCCAGACCTTCTGCCGGACAGATGCTGATGGCAAATGCGTCCATATAAACCTCTGCTGCCCTTACTGCCTCTGCCTTCGCCTGATAATCCACCATATTTTCCCTGAATAGCTTGCGCACTCTGGTCACATCTGCACCGCTTCTCCTAAGGAAAGCCGCCGCCTCAAAGGTACGCACACCGGTCTGATTGGTGAAATTCTGGGTATCGATCACGATACCTGCATACATGGCATCTGCTTCACATGGTCTTACTTTAATGCCGTCTGCAATATACTGCAATACTTCTGCAACCATTTCGCAGGCAGAAGAAGCATATGGCTCCACATAAGAAAGAACGGCGTTGTCAATGACTTCGCTGCTGGTCCTGTGATGATCCAGGACCACAATGGTACGGATCAGACGCAGCAGATTTGGCTCATCGGTGATACTTGGACGGTTTACATCCACAACCACCAGCATGGTTCCGGCATCCACCAGTTCTGCCGCCTTTGCACCCTTTAAGAACATGTCATCCGGGTACTCTGAATTGTTCTGGAAGCGCTCCATCATCGGGCGTACAGAGGATGTCACATCATTGAGCACAATATTGGCCTTTTTATTCATGGACATGGCAATGCGGTAAATACCAACTGCAGCACCAAAAGCATCAATATCTGCCATTCTGTGCCCCATGATCAGCAGACGGTCCTTATTATCCATCAGTTCCTTTAAGGCATGTGCCTTCACACGGGCCTTTACACGGGTGGTCTTTTCCATCTGCTGGGCTTTTCCACCGTAATAAAGGATCTTATCCGAATCCTTCACAACTGCCTGGTCGCCGCCGCGGCCTAAAGCCATGTCAATAGATGTTCTTGCATATTCATAATTCTGGGCATAGCTTTCACCATTCATACCAATACCGATACTTAAGGTAACTGCCATGTCATTGCCGATATTTACGGTTTTTACGTCTTCCAGAATGGAAAAACGCTCTTCCTGCATCCTGGCAATGTACTGCTGCTTGATAACGAAGAAATATTTATCCTTCTCAATGCTCTTTACAATACCATTCATGGAAGAGATGTATTTGCTGATCTTTCGGTCGATCAGCGCAGTCAGAAGGGAACGGCGCACCTCTTCTACGCTTTCCAACGCCTCATCGTAGTTGTCCAGATAGATCAGGCCTGCTACCAGCTTCTGGTCATTGATCTGCTGCTTATAAAGGAGCATCTGGGTCTCATCCAGCAGGTAGACAGCGATCACCCCGGACTGGTCTTCATCCAGTCCGCAATCCCGAGCCGCAGCCTGCATTTCAATGGTACGGACCTCTTTCATATCCACACGGTACTTTCTGTCCTTAAATACACTGTGTATACTCACCGTTTCGCCGCCGGAAGCAAGCATTTCTTTTGTAATCTCAGGAAACATCTGGGTAATGCTTTTAATAGACGCCTTATCTTCTCCCAGGATTGCTTCCATTTCACGGTTCGCCCACAAGATCCGGCCTGCTGCGTCCGCCACACAATAAGGTACCAGCATTTCTTCCAAAAGCCTGCTTTTACTCTGGTCGTAAACCTGAGAGAATGCGATCAGCCCGGTAAGAATGCCTTTTCTTCTGGAAAAATAAAGCCACAACGCGATTCCAATATAGATAAGAGTAAAAAATGAAACTATAATGCCGGCTTTCAGTGAAACTGCCCCTACAGCGGCTGTCAGCAATATCATCAGTACCGATAGAAATATGGGCCACTGCAGATAAATGCGCAACCCCCCCCGCACTTTCGTTTTCTCATCCATCGTCTTCCTCCAATCGTATCCAAGAACAAATGGCATACGCTTATCTTATGAATTATACCATATCCGTGGCCATTCGTCCATGATAAACATAAGCGGTTCCGGCCCGGCTGCTATCATTTTTAAGATACAGAAGATCCCGGCTTCTGGGGAATCTCTCCAAAAGCCGGGATCTTGACTGTTAAATATGTTTTTTTAGTCTTCTTTCGTCTTCTTTTTGAAAATGCCTGCTGCACCCAAAACAAATGCAGATACAAACAGTGCAATCTCTTTTCCTGCACTCTGTCCTGTCTTTGGAAGAGATGCTAACGGCACATCTTCTTCCGGAATATTTTCCGGAACGGAAACCGTATCTGTAGGAAGATCTGCTAATGGGACATTCTCTTCTGTGATCGTTACGCCGGGTCCCGCATTTGTATTGGTTGTGATAGAAGCATGGCGTCCTGTACTGCTTCCGCCGCCGGAACCGGAACTGCTGCCTCTGTTAGGTGTTGGGGTTGGAGTTGGTGCCGGGGTATTGCTGTTGTAATATACATTAAATACCAGGTCGCTGTCCAAGCTGCCTGTAGGCTGTCCACCTTCATAACGGTTCCAGGTATAACCATCAATGGCTTTGTTCAGCAGAGATGCTACATCATAGCTGCTTCCTTCCTCTATATAATCGGAGTTATAGGATGCGCTGATATGTGCGCCGGTGCTTTCATCAATGTAGTTGATCACAATGTTGTACTGGCTTGGAAGTACCCATTTTGCATAAATGGTCTTTTCTTCCTGGCCCTTCGCTACATCGGTGATATCCTCAGATACCTTGGAATCTGCTGTGAAGCGTGTATTTAACAGCTTATTTAATTCTGCCCAGTTGCCGCTTGCTGCGTAATCTCCTGCTGCGCCTTCGTTATCAGCTACATACCAGCCTGCGAATTTGTATCCGTCTCTTACAGCTGCCGGAAGTTCACCTTCAGTTAAGTTCATACTGTTTCCAAAGATGGTGTAGTCAGTTGCATAGCGGTCTGTGGTCTGCTCCGGATTGCCGCTGTTTCCTACTGCGCTACCGTCACCACGGGTATTAACTAATGCCACATTTCCCGTTTCTGCCGTACCTAAACTATTGATCTTGCCTTCGGTAGCGTCATAATGAAGAACGGATACAGGTGCCCATACATAGGCATTTCCGCTGGTGCCGTTTAAATCCTCACCGGCTGTATTGTAGCGGAAAGAATATACATACGCATCACCAGTATGTGGATCATGATATACAAATTCGTTTTCATCAGATGCTGCTTCTTTGTTTGCGGACTGGTACAGGTCAAAACGGGTCAGCATTGTATTTTGTGCATTAACAGGAGCTGCGTAAATTCCTGTTGCCTCCTTCACGCCATTAAAGCTGTAGCCTTCAGCTCCTGTTGCCTCTTCACGTTTCATTTGTAAAGAGCCACCAATTACCATTAAACGATTTGCTCCCTGGCTTTCATCTGCCCGGCCATCATATACAGCTTTATTTGCTGCATTGATGACAGCAACAGTGTTTCCCGTTATTTCATAAGTAGCCGGATATTCTGCAGTACCCATATATCTTGTACTATTCGTAAAGTTACTGCCATAGTTCCCTTCTTGAATATTCAGGACACTGTTG
>CAVDQU010000008.1:30847-34636 GCA_963611035.1 Agathobaculum sp. | reverse complement strand
TGGTCAGAATTTTGATGAGGTAAAGCGCTGGTATGATGGTTATCAGCTGGGGCAGTACCATGTTTATAATCCAAATGCAGTTGTCAGTCTTATGTTGGAAGGAGATTTTCAAAGTTATTGGTCAGGAACTGCTTCTTATGAAACTATCGTGCCATTGATCAATATGAATTTTGATGGTTTAAAAACTGCGGTTATTGAGATGTTGTCTGGTGCATCTGTAGAAGTGGATGTTACTTCATTCCAAAATGATACAGTTAGTTTTGTTAATAAAGATGATGTATTGACATACCTGATCCATTTGGGATATCTGGCTTATCTGAAAAAGGACGAGACGGCTGCAGTTCCAAATGAGGAGATCCGGCAGGAATTGATCCGTGCAACTAAAAGGAAAAAATGGAATGAATTGATCTCTTTTCAAAATGAATCAGAAAAATTGCTGAATGCGACATTAGATATGGATGAGAATGCGGTTGCTAGTGGCATTGAGAAAATCCATATGGATTATGTATCAGTACTACAGTATAATAATGAGAATTCATTGAGCTGTGTTATAACGATCGCATATCTCAGTGCTATGCAATATTATTTTAAACCAATACGGGAATTGCCGACAGGACGTGGATTTGCCGATTTTGTTTTTATTCCCAAACCGGAATATGCAGAGGATTATCCGGCGTTGGTTATAGAGCTTAAACGGAATCAAGATGCGCATACAGCGATACAGCAGATAAAAGAGAGAAAATATCCCGAGTCACTATTGGGATATACGGGGAATATCTTACTGGTTGGTGTAAATTATGATAAGAAGAGTAAAGTACATCAATGCCGGATAGAAAGAGCATAACATAATAAAAAGCAGCTGTTTGGAAAAGCGATTTTCCCACAGCTGCTTTTAAAATGGTTTGACATTAAAGAATGGAATTTTTGTGCTGGTGTGATCATCCGATCAACGCTCTCAACTCTTCCTGACTTAAACTTCCCAGATTTCCATTTTCACCTTTCAGGATCTCATCAGCAAGATCTTTTTTGGCTTCCTGCATTTTTAAGATCTTTTCTTCAATGGAATCTTTCATGATAAGTTTGTATACAGTGACTGTTTTGGTCTGGCCTAAACGGTGGGCCCGGTCGGTGGCCTGGTTTTGGACGGCCAGATTCCACCATGGATCGTAGTGGATGACGATATCAGCGCCGGTAAGGTTCAGTCCTGTTCCGCCTGCTTTTAGGGAGATCAGGAAAACGGGGACAGAGTCTTCGTTAAATGCTTTTACCAGATGGATGCGTTCTTCTTTGGGAGTAGAACCAGTGATCTTGTACCAGGTAAATCCGGCTGCTTTCAGGTCATTTTCCAGTAATTCAAGCATGGAAGTAAACTGGGAAAACACCAGCATTTTGTGACCGCTTTCGGCTGCACTGGCGATCAGCTCCATGCATGCTTCCCGTTTGGCAGAGCCACCGTTATAGTCTTCAAAGCAAAGGGATGGATCACAGCAGATCTGGCGTATCCTTGTAAGTTCTGTCAGCACCTTCAGCTTATTTTTGTTAAATTCTTCTTCATTCTGATTTTTCAGCAGTTTCTGCATATGTACCAGCTGACCATTATACAGATCCAGCTGTTTTTTCTCTGGTTTCGCGTATCGGATTTCTTCCAGCTTATCTGGCAGATCACGTAGAACGTCTTTTTTCAGGCGGCGAAGGATAAAGGGAGCTGTCATCTGGCGGAGCCGTTCAGATGCGTCGTTATCTTTGTTTTTCACGATAGGTGTTTCAAAACTTTTCCTAAAGGTTTCGTATTTATATAAGAAACCAGGCATAAGGTAGTCAAAGATGCTCCATAATTCGCTGAGACGGTTTTCAATTGGAGTGCCAGTCAACGCCAGCCGGGTCTTACTGTGGATCACTTTTACGGCTTTGGAAGCAGCTGTAGTATGATTTTTAATATATTGTGCCTCATCCTTAACTTCCAGAATTGAGTAGCCCTAAAAATAAAAATGTTGAAAAAAAGCCCGTATTTATGCGGAGATTCTTGCAAAAATGCGGGCAATATGTTACTATGTATTTAGGACTATATAGCCCTAAATACAGGAGGCAAAAATGTATCTGAAATCGAAAGTTAAGATACCGGATGTGCACGGGAAAATGACTCGCCTGAGACGTGGCGACACCGTATATATCAAGTATGAGTATGATCGTTATTATGATCCGGAGAAAAAATATACATACCCTCAGAGAGCGACGATAGGAAAGCTGTGTGCAGATGATGACACTATGATGATTCCAAACGAAGCATTTCTTAAATATTTTCCGGATGCGATATTATCTGGTATGGAAGACCGCGCTGAGCGAAGCAGCTGCCTGCGAATTGGTGCCTACGCTGTAATACATAAAATCATAAATGACTATCAGCTAAAAGAAATGTTAGGGAACTTCTTTTCGGAAAGAGACCGGTCTTTGCTGCTTGACCTGGCAGCTTATGCTATTGTGGAGGAAAGCAATGTGGCACAGCATTATCCGGACTATGCGTATAATCATCCACTTTATAGTCCCTGCATGAAAATTTATAGTGATGCAACGGTGAGTGAATTTTTTAAAGGAATTACCAAAGACAAAAGCACAGGTTTTCTGAATGAATGGAATGCCAAAAGAAATAAAAGAGAACGGATTTATATCTGTTATGATTCTACGAATAAGAACTGTCAGGCCGGAGAGATCGAACTGGCTGAATTCGGTCACGCAAAGACAGATATTGGCTCCGCAATCATCAATTACTCGGTCGGATATGATCTGAAGAATAAAGAACCTCTCTTTTACGAAGCCTATCCGGGAAGTATCAATGATGTCTCACAGCTTAGAGCCATGCTTGGGAAAATTACGGGGTATGGTTATAAAAAAATCGGATTCATTTTGGATCGTGGATATTTCAGTCGTGGAAATATCCGATATTTAGATGAATGCGGTTATAGTTTTGTAATTATGGCCAAAGGTATGGCATCTTTTATCAGCGAACTTATTCTTGAAAACAGAGGAACGTTTGAAAACAAACGTGCCTGCGACATGAACGCATATGGTGTCTATGGCAAGACGGTGAAAAAGAGTCTGTTCGAAGGGGATGAAAGGAAACGATATATCCATATTTATCACAGTATCTCGAAAGAAGCGGAGGAACGGCAAAGTTTTGAAAATGATTTGCGGGAACGAACCACTTTACTGATGTCCCGTCAGAACCAGACAGTAGAGTTTGGAGCAGCCTATGAGAAATATTTTTATCTTCATTATGATGAGAATGGTGTGTTTTTATATCCCGAAGAAAAGACAACCGTAACAGAACGGGAAATTTCGCTGTGTGGATATTTCGTTATTATTACATCGGAACGGATGACAGCAAAGGAGGCACTTCATCTTTATAAGAGTCGAGATACTTCCGAAAAGCTTTTTGCTGCTGATAAGTCATTTCTTGGTAACAACAGTATGCGGGTTCACACGAATGAAGGTATGGAAGGGAAAATCTTTACACAGTTCATTGCATTGATTATCCGTAATAAAATTTATACTTCATTACAGGAAGCAGGCGTACAACTGGAAAGAAAGCAAAACTATATGACGGTGCCAGCTGCGATCAAGGAGCTGGAGAAAATCGAAATGACCCGCCAGACAGATAATATATACCGGCTTGATCATGCGGTGACAGCGAAACAAAAGAAAATCCTGAAAGCCTTTGGTATGAGTGATGGAACAATAAACTATCAGGCCGGTGAAATAAGCAATGTGCTCAAAGCGGCGGGATTACGGAAT
>CAVDQU010000008.1:0-30685 GCA_963611035.1 Agathobaculum sp. | reverse complement strand
AATTACTGGATGCTATTGCAGGAAGCAACAGGAGTTATGAAGAAATTATGCAGTATTTACAGAGTGATGGCAAGGAGGAGCAGTAATGTTAAAGGAACAGTATTTTGCCGTCAGATATGGTGATATCGTAGTACTGCTCTATCATGAAGATATGTTGGAAATCAGAGACTTGCTATTCGATAATAGTCGGAGAGAAAAACCACTGAAACGGTTTCTGGAGTACTGCTATATGATGGATGTGAAAGTGGCATTTGAAGGATTGAAAGGCGAAAAGACCAGAGGCTTAAAGGCCGCACTTAAATATGCGAAAGAGCATGACATCGGGATGACTGCTGAACAGATCCAGGGAGCTATGAATATATAAATTTCCGGTTCAAAATGCTTTTAGGGCTACTTTGGGCTGGAAATTAAGGCTCATCCAGGATCTGGAAATCGAATTTCAGACCTTCATACTGGTCGATATCTCTTTTTAACAGGTCATAGGAGGTAACCAGGATATCGTAGTCTTCATGCTTTTGCAGGATCAGCTGACGTTCTGCCTGTGTTCCACTTACTGCCGCTGCCTGTAATTCTGGTGCAAAACGGTGGAGTTCTTCACACCAGTTGTATACAAGGGATGCGGGAGTGATCACTAATGTATGGCAGTGTCCATTTTCTGCTTTGCGGGCAGACAGAACGGAAATAGCCTGGAGCGTTTTTCCAAGTCCCATTTCATCTGCAAGGATCCCACCGAACCCAAAGTGGTCTAAAAGACGGATCCATTTATAGCCTTCTGACTGATAGTTGCGCATGGTGGCCTTTAAATGTTCAGGCACTTCAAAATCTGTATCATTGACAGACTTAAATTCACGGATCAGCTGCTTAAAATGGCGGTCACGCTGAGCATATAGCTCTTCTGACTGCTCCATCAGGCGGTTTAAATACAGTGCCCGGTAAGCGGGAAGATGCATTTTTCCTTTTACAAAGTCTTTTGGAGAGATCTGCAGTTCGTCCAACAGGCTTTCCAGCATTAGAAGATTATCTTCTGCATCTTCTTCTAATTTCAGAAAGTCTCCGTTTTTCAGACGGAAGAATTTCTGTTTCTTTTTGTAGCTTTTCAGGATCTCCAGCAGTTCTTCGTTGGAAATGCCTTCTGCCGAAACGGACAGATCTAATAAGCCATTATCCAGGGAAATGCCTACGGAAAGTTTCGGTGTTTTGCGGATGGTGATCCTGCGGAAACGGTCCGTGGTATGCACATCTCCAAGTGAGAGAAGGTGATCTACACCCTCTGTTAAAATTTCAAAGATGGAAGACTCATCTTTTTCACTGTAGTAGAGACCATTTGCTTCTGTAAATGGGAAATAGCAAAGCACGGTATGAGCAGCATCAAATTCCCGATCGGGATCGCGGAAAGTTTCTGGCAGTACTTCTGACAGTTCTCTTTTAATAAGAGGTGCAGTAAGCAGATCACCATAGGAAACTTCTGCTTTGCAACTGATCTGCTTTTCTTCTGTGTCCAGATAGAAGGAAAAATGCGCTTCTGGCGGAAGGAAAGATTGTATTTCATTTAACTTCGATTCGTCCACATCGGCAATGCTTCGCATCCAGGGCAGTGTTTTGTAGTAAAATTGGGACAGATTGCGACGTCCAATGGTGAATTGAAGCTGACCGTCATAAGCCATATCTGCCAGTGGAGCGATCTCTTTTACACGGTCTTGGGAAATACGGTTAAAATAAGGTGGTGCTATATAATAAGAAGCATTAGCACCGTTAATAGTTTCGTGGAGAGATCCGGTTATACAGATGCCATCAAAATCTTCGTCAGATAGTGGCGGATCGTCCTCATCATCTGCCAGGGGAATTGAGATCCCTTTTACCGTGTACACAGGTGATAGTTCTAAGGAAAGGGGAAGTGACGCGTCACGACAGGTGAGCATTTCTTTCTTCTTTTTGGAACCGTCGTTAGTGTTCAGCTCTATAGCTGTATTTCCAATGGCCTCGTACAGGTCATCGATCCGCTGGCCAAAGAGAGGCAGCTCCTGTTTTATTTCTTCTTTTATATAACCTATATGGTCAAAAGAACGGCGGTAATAGGCATTGGATCTTTCTTGTTCAGTGATGTGTTTTTTTATGAAAGAATAGTAGCGTTTTCCCTGTTCTGTAAGATATTCTTCTCCTAGCTTTAAGGTGGTTTTGGTGCCGAATTGGGCTACAGCCTTTTTTTCCATCTGATCTACAAACTGTGTCAGATCTTTAATAATATACATGGATTTAGCACCAATACGGAAGGAAACGGTCAGCAAATCAGAGTATTTATCATTAAGCCGGGCCTCTAATTCTAATGTTTCACCCGGAAGCCGGTCTACAATATCCAAAAGCTTGTTTTGAACATCAAAAAATTGAAAACGATGAAGGAAATCCGCACCATTACGGTCAGTGGCGTCACCAGGCTTTTCTTCTTTCATCTTTAGTCCGGCAAGGTAATACAGACCAATACCATGAATGCAAGGGATCTTGGCCCCAAAACGGGAGCTGATGTCATAATTGGTATTGCAGCCTCTGTAGGTACAGTGACATTCCAGAATATGGGTGGAATCACAAGTCAGCCGGACTTCTGGTGACATATAAGAACTGGATGTGGATTTTGGAAAAACACCGGTGATATCCAGCTTCAGGGAATTATCCTGGGAATAGTAATAACCACCGGAAAAGGTAGTTTTCATGCTGCTTAGTTTAAGCTTGCCTTCACGTACAAAATCCAGTGCTTTTTCCCACATGGAAGTAGTAATGGGGAGAGATTTTCCCATTTCCTCTGGACGGAAGTAAGTGTATTCTCCAGGAGAAGCCATAAGCTCATCTAAAACAAAGGGATCCAAAGGTGGATCAGGTTTTTCTGGTTTTGCAGGATCAGCGTTCTGGATCTGTTCCGGTTCCTGGTCGATCATATATAAAACAGCAGCTTCATGTTTGCAGCTGCCACCACCTTGAGCATAGGGACAGGTGCAGGACATGGAATGCACAATCCCCTGTACTTCTTTGATGATTACCCTGTAAACATGAGAACTGGAACCAGTTACGGTTCCAGTATAAATATTGCCTGCTTTTTGGATTTTTGTTACATGCCCGTTTCTGTAATAAAGTAATCCGCGGTTGCGGATCGTGCTGCTGAACAGATGACCCCATCTCATGGTGTATGTATCCTCGCTTCCTGTTTATGTGATATATCAGTATATTTTTAAATCATCTTAATAAATGCTATATTTCGCCCTATTAGGAGTACTCGTATCTCCTGTCTCATCCCAGACGCCATCTTCTCCGATCCAGTAATACAGATTTTCTGCAAGGGATTTTACGTAGCAGCTGGTTACCATATATCCGTTTCCGTCAAAGTAGTACCATTTTTCTCCTATCTGGCGCCAGCTGTAGGTGGGGTAGGAGCCGTCTGTGTAGACGAAACGCCATTTGTTTCCTACCTGTTTCCAGGTGCCGTTGTTGCTGTGCCATGCATCTTCCAAGGAAAGAATGTAGGTTTCGGAGTTTGCGGACCAGGTACTGTTCTGGCTGCCGGCGGTGGTGATGGCGCGGACTGTAAATGTATAGGAACCGGCGTTGTTGATATAGTCAGAGAAGTCATAGGAAGTACCTTTGGAATTAACGGTGATAATGGTCTTGCCGTCTTTTTTCAGGCAGACTTCGTAGCTGTCGCTACCTTCTACGCTGTCCCAGACTGCGTTTTCGCCGCTCCAGGAAAGATCTGTGATCTTTGGCAGCTGGCCGCCGATGCGGGATAAGTAGATCTGTAAGATCAGGGTACTTCCGTCGTCATCGATCTCAGCGCTTTTATACTGGACATTGCAGCCAGATAAGGAGAAAGTACGTCGGGTGGGTTCTGCAAAGTGATAGCCTTCTGCTGCGGAAAGTTCAATCTCAGCGCAGGGCCATTCGCCGTAGGTCCAGGTATCGTCATCTTTTAAGTATTCGCTTCCTTCTACAATGAAGGTTTTGCTGGTGGTAGTGGCGGTCAGTGTGCCGACCATTTCTCCGCCTTTTGGGGCGCCATCCCAGGTAAAGGAGAGAGGAACAGAGGAAATGGTCTCTTCTCCATAGGCGGAAAATGCCAGTCCCGCACTTAAGCAGGCTGCTGTTACAAGGATACGTAAGTGTTTTTTCTGCATAAAAATATCCCCTTTCCATAAATAGATACTTATATTGTACCTCATTTATAAGGGGATGTCTAAAAATATTTACAGTTTTATGAAAGTATTTTTACAAATGGTATTTTATAAAAAAATTGTGCTATACTACCCATTAGTCAAAAAGAGACTGGATCAGCATTTTGATCATGGAATCGCAGGTGCGGATATGTAATTCGTTTGCGCCCATGCAGCGGATGGTAGTTGCCATTGATGTATCTTTTAAACCAGGTTCGCAGATGCTGATCATATTTGCACAGGATTCTACGATGGAAGTTAAGCGGCCTGCTTTTTCAATAAAGCGGGTGATCTGGTCCTGTGTCAGGCAGAACACGAAGTCAGTCATGGCTTCACCTGGTGTCTGGGTGTATGTTACATTGGAAAAAGAATAGGTTTCTTTCAGTTCGTTAAGTAATTGATTGATATCCATTTTTGCTCCTCTTTAGTAAATATAACATTGGAGACAAAATATTTTTGCCCCTGACATCCTAATATAGGACATCAGGCCCTACATTTCAAGTGAAAATTTATCTCAGGAAGTGATATTTTATGATTTTAAGAAGTAAAAATAGGCTCAAGCACATAAACAAGGCGGTCTGTATGGTGATGGCCTGTCTTATTTTAGGGCAGACGATGCCTGTATATGCAGGAGATACATCCTGGATCGATCAGGTGGAGATCACAGCACACAGAGGAGACTCTTTAAAGGCGCTGGAAAATACACTCCCGGCCTTTGAAAAGGCTATCGAGAGTGGTTCTGACTGGATCGAACTGGATGTAAATGAAACGAAGGACAATGTGCCGGTGATATTCCACGATTGCAATTTGAAGCAGATCATGGGAAAGGATGCCAGGATCCGGGATCTGACACTGGCGGAATTAAAGGCGGTCCATCCGGCAGCCAATATGGGACCGGCATTTGGCGGCATACAGATACCTACTCTGGAAGAGGTCTTAAATACCTGTAAAGGGAAAATACACTTAAATATTGAGGTAAAGGAAGACTCAGGCCAGAGCAGCGATTTTACGGACAGAGTCATACAGCTGATCCGGGATAAGGGAATGTTGGATCAGTGTATGATCACGTCTTTTGATTATAATGTTTTAGTGAAGGTAAAGGCAGTAGAGCCTTCTCTTAAGACCGGCTATATCACTTCTAAGGATATAGGAGATCCGGGGCAGTATACGGCTGCGGACCAGTTTATGATCAGCATTGAGCTGGTGCAGAGGGAACTGGTGGATCAGATCCATGGTCTTGGAAAGAAGGCTGTAGCCTGGACCATTAATGACTTTTATTCTTTAAAAAAGTGCGAAAAAGCCGGGATTGATAATATGATCACAGATAAGCCGGGCAGTCTGCTGGGGCTGTATCAGTAATCTGTGTGGTCAGGCTGATATCAGGAGTGGAAAGGTCAATGCCGGGCGTGTTCATTGGTATGAGCTTCGGCGGTGACCTTTGTATCCTCAGGAGGATCTTCTCGGTCTTCCTGGGGATCATCATTTTCCAGGCTGTTTAAGATCTCAGCTACGTTTTTATCGGTGTAGCCCTTCTGTTTACGGATCATTTCCCAGATGGTGTCATGCATCCATTTAACCGTGTCGCTGAGTATTTTGTTTTCTGTGTCGAGACGCATGATCTCCACGTTCATTTCTGCAATGATCTCACGACTGTTGAAACGTTTGTGAGGAGCAGTGATCCGTTTTATGTAAGACGGGTTGTCCTTCAAGATCTCAAGTGCCAGGTAATCGTCCCTTTCTTTACATCCCATGTCCATAAATTCCCTGTAATGCATACGCGCCATACGCATCACATCCGGATGACTGCATCTGGGACACTGTGGATGGCGCGAAGTCTGGTAGTAGGCATAGTATCCGCATTTCGGACAGTAAAAAACAGCTAATTCTCTCATCACAAATCCCCCTTTATGTAGAATGATTTTGAAAAAGTACTTACACTATAAATAACGCGTGAATTTCCAAAATATACCGCCTGTTTTTAAAATATTTTTAAATTCGGCAAAATGCACAAAAAAAGGCGCTCCTTTTTGTGAACGGATGATAGGGGGAGCGCCGTTTTTGTAATAAATTGGGGGACTGACCCGCCGCTGGGCGGCGGGCAGTGGAACAGAGATGAAGAGGGAACCAGCCGCTAAAGCGGCGGTGTCGGTCATCGGCCTGGGACTTAAGGCGTGTCTTGCCGCAGAGGCGGCAATGTCAGCACAGAAGTCAGACTATACTATTCCTGGACAATACCTTCAGTATTTACGGTCCAGATCACTTCGTTCTCGTCCTTGAAGTCTTTGTATCCGTTTCCAAGCTCTGGCTTAGATGCAGATTTAGAGGTAGATCCGGCTTTCTGGACTGCGCCGTTTACATTTACCAGGTAGCGGGTGCCGTCTAAGGACACTGGTGCGAAGCGCAGGTCTTTGTCTGCTTCCTGGCGGAGACCATTTACATAGAGAGTGTTGTCTTTGATACCGTGATAGCCCTGACCTTTTTTGGTGCCTTCTGCGTGGAAGAGCCAGTTCTGGGTCTCACCAAGATCCTCATCATAGATGGTCTGCTTGCCGGTCTTCATAACGCCTTCTTCATCGAAGTAGTAGTTAGCGAAAGTGCCCTCAGAGGTCTTTACAGACTGCTTGCCGGTCTGCATTTCGCCTGCAGTGTTAAATGCGTATTTTTTGGACTCAATGGTGAAGATCTCAAGTCCCTCTTTTCCATAGTAAGGAGTACCATTTTTAAAGTAGAAATTGAAAATTTCGCCGTCTTCGCTGATATTTTCCACACCTTCAATGGTGCGCCAGCCGGAAGCACGTTTTCCGTCTTCATCATAGTATTTGTAGCCGGAGATAGCTGAGAGGTTAGCAGCAGAAGCGGCAGAGCTCTCAGCGTTTGAGTCAGTAGCAGTTTCTGAGCCTTTGGATCCTGCATTTTCATTCTGTGCATCAGTTGCATCCTCGGAAACAGTATTTTCAGCCACAGCAGGAACCTTATACCAGCCAGTCTGCATTTTTCCGTCTTCAAAAGTATAGTAATCACCGTTGATCTTCTTATCTACTTCGTTTTCTACGCGGCGTCCATTGCCGTCAAAGTAGTACCAGGCTTCTAAATCTTCCGGATCATCGGTTTCTTCTTCTAAAAGGACCCAGCCGGTCTTTCTGCTGCCGTCTTCGCCCAGATAATAATTGTAGCCGTCTACCTGGATAGAACCGGTCTCCATGATACTGTCTTCGTTAAAATAGTACCAGCTGCCGTTAATGGAAGCCCAGGTGGAGGTTAAGGCTTTACCGTCTTTTCCGTAATAGTAATGAAGGAATTCAGGAGCATCATCTTCATTCCAGTAGTCTTCATTTTCAATGGTGACCCACTGGTAGGTGACACGTTTGCCTTCTTCATTTACATAATATTCATCGATCTGCTCTGAGTAAGCGCGGATGCCGTCTGAGTTTAAGTAGTACCAGTCATTCCCGGATTTCTTCCATGTATCAGTAAGGGGATCTCCGTAGGAGTCGTAGTAATACCAGTTGCCACCCACTTCGGTCCAGCCTGCTGCTTTTGCGTAAGCTGGGAACGCCATAGATGCAGTAAATACTGCGGTGGATAATACAGCCAGAAATGTTGCCTGTTTCTTCATAATATAAAATCTCTCCTTTTTAATGTGTGGTTTGTTAGTGACCGTTGATCCGTTGTTTGCATTACGCAGGTCATTATAACCAGGCTGAAGCCGCTTTTCCAGTGAAGGTTACTGGTAAGTCTGGACATGGTTTCCACACCTGGAAATGGGACTTGGGGGCAACCCCTTAAGGAAAAAGACAGTATGTTTTTTAGGTATTTTGTGGTATGCTTGTTTTCAGATAGATTGATGCGTAAAGGACTTAAAGGAGAAAACCTATTATGAGGATGAAAGTTTCAAACTATATTTCTGAAATGTTAGTGAAGGCCGGTATCCACCAGGCATTTATGGTCACCGGTGGCGGCGCCATGCATCTGGATGATGCACTGGGACACCAGAAGGGCCTTCATTGTATTTATGATCACCATGAACAGGCCTGCGCCATTGCTGCAGAGGCTTATGCCAGAATTAATAATGAAATGGCAGCTCTTTGCGTAACAACAGGACCTGGGGGCACCAATGCTATTACCGGCGTGTTAGGCGCATGGCTGGACTCTATTCCTATGATGGTGCTTTCCGGACAGGTACGCTATGACACCACTGCACGCTGGTCCGGCACCGGCATTCGCGCTATGGGCGACCAGGAATTTGACATCTGCCAGGCCATTGGCTGCATGACCAAGTATTCAGAAATGGTCATTGATCCTATGCGTATCCGTTACTGCCTGGAGAAGGCATTGTATCTGGCAAATTCCGGCCGTAAGGGACCAAGCTGGCTGGATATCCCGTTAAATGTCCAGGGCGCTTATGTGGAGACCGATGAGCTGATCGGATTTGACCCGGAAGATTATGAAAAAGGGGGAAATGGCTGGGCAAATAAGAAAAATGTGCCTGCGATTCTGGAAGATGGAGCGGGAGAAGGAGAAAAACGCCAGGTTCTTCCAAAGAAGGTAACAGAAGAGACTGCAAAGACTATTATTGCAAAGATCCGTCAGGCAAAACGTCCTGTGATCAATGCAGGAAATGGTATCCGTCTGGCTGGTGCTCATGAGACATTTATGAAGGTAGTGGAGAAGCTGGGAATCCCGGTAGTTACTGGCTGGGACAGCGAGGACTGCATCTGGGATGAGCATCCATTATATGTAGGCCGCGGCGGAAATATGGGCGACCGTCCAGGCAACTTTGCCATCCAGAACAGTGATCTGGTGCTTTCTATTGGAAGCCGTTTAAGCATCCGCCAGGTGGGATACAACTATAAAACATGGGCCAGAGCTGCTTATGTGATCGTAAATGATATTGATGAAGAAGAGTTAAAGAAGCCTTCTGTACATGTGGACATGCCGGTCCATGCAGATGCGGCAGATCTGCTGGCAGTACTGGATAAATGCTTAGATGAGGTGTTGGAGGCAGAAAAGGATACACTTCCAGACAGCTTAAGTACACCTGGAAAGAAGCAGGTATTCACTTACGGCGAAGGCATTAAGGGAATGACCTGGAATGAGACCTGCGCTATGTGGAAGAAGAAATACCCGGTTGTGCAGAAGAAACACTGGGAACAGAGTGAGGACAAGGCGGCCAATGTATACGCTGCGATCCAGGCCATCAGCAGCCGTATAAAGGAAGGCCAGATCACTGTAGTGGGAAACGGTTCTGCCTGCGTAGTAGGCGGCCATGCCCAGATCATTAAAAAAGGCCAGAGATTTATTTCTAACTCAGCAGTAGCTTCTATGGGATATGATCTTCCGGCAGCCATCGGCATCTGGGCTGCTTCCAGAAAGGACGGCGCTTATAGCATGGGTGCTGACCGTGAAGGGGAAGACGTGATCCTGGTAACTGGTGATGGAAGTATCCAGATGAATATTCAGGAGCTGCAGACCATTATCCACCATAAAATGGGCATTAAGATCTTTATCATCAACAATGGCGGTTATCATTCCATCCGTCAGACCCAGAAGAATTTCTTCGGTGAGCCGTTAGTTGGCGTTGGTTATGACAGCGGCGACTTAAGCTTCCCGGATATGGAGAAGTTGTCAGCTGCTTATGGTTATCCTTATGTGAGAGCAGAGCACAACGGACAGCTGGCAGAGGCAGTGGAGAAAACACTGGCAACAGAAGGCCCTGTGATCTGTGAGATCTTCGTAACTACAGACCAGAACTTTGAGCCAAAGTCTTCTGCAAAACGTCTGCCGGACGGAACCCTGGTATCTCCGCCGCTGGAAGATCTGGCCCCATTCCTTCCAGATGAGGAAATGGATGAGAATATGATCATTCCAAGGATTAAGGGATAAGAGAGATAAACATGTGCCGCCTGTGGGCGCAGCATGAGAGATATAGATATATAAGAAAGGACCAATGATCCTATGACTGTGATCGTTACAGGCGCTACCAGTTTTATTGGAAGAGCAGCTGTAAAAGAGCTTTTGATAAATGGAGAAAATGTCCTTGCAGTATCCCGTCCCGCGTCTGCCGGGGCCGGGGCGCTGCAGGAGCTTTTTAAGGACTTAAAACAGCAGGCAGAGAAAAAGGGAGAACAGGTTGGTGATCTGGAACTTTGCTTCTGTGAGCTGGGAGAGATTGAAAAACTGGGAAAAATTTACAAAAAAAAGGACCTGCAGGCCAAAGCATGGCTGCATTTAGGCTGGGACGGCGCAGGCAGTGACAAGCGAAAAGACGTAAAACTGCAGGAAAAGAACATTGGCTATGCGATCCAGGCATTGTATACAGCAGCGGCTCTTGGCTGCAGGCGGTTCCTGTTTTCCGGTTCCCAGGCAGAATATGGGATCTGCACGGACTGGATGAAAGAGGAGCAGGAGTGCCATCCTGTGTCTGAATATGGAAAAGACAAGGTATTGGTATACCAGCAGGCGTCCAAGACGGCAAAAGAGCTGGGAGTAGACTATATCCATACCCGCATTTTCAGTGTATATGGCCCCGGAGACCACTCGTGGTCCCTCATCGAGACCTGCATCCGCACCTTTTTATCCGGGGGACATATGGAAATGGGCCCATGTACCCAGCAGTGGAACTTCCTGTATGTGGAGGAAGCGGCCAAAATACTGGTAAAACTTCTTCTTGGCAAAGCTGCGGCAGGCGTGTATAATGTGGCAGGAGAAGATACAAGACCATTAAAAGAGTATATAAAAGAGCTTTTTAAGATCTGTGGTGAAAAAGGAAGCTATGAGTTCGGGTACCGGCCGCCAAATGCAGAAGGCTGCGTTTCTCTGATGCCGGAGCTTACGAAGCTTAAAAATGCCATTGGTTTTCACCAGCAGGTATCATTTAAAGAAGGAATATTGGAGACCATAAAAGAGGTCAGGAAAGAAAGTTGAGAGAGAAATTCAGATCAGAAAATGGAAAGAAAAGCTGAAATAAAGGAGAACAGGTGAATGAAACGTTGTATTGCCTGCGGAGCTCCTCTTTGGGAGACACCGCTTCTTACATTAGATAATATGCCCGCATCTGCACAGCATATGCCTGACGCAGACCATGTAGGCGCTGATAAGGGGCTGACTCTGGATCTGTGCCAGTGTAGCGGCTGCGGTCTGGTGCAGTTTGACTGCGAACCCGTGGATTATTACCGGGATGTGATCCGTGCCGGTGGATATTCTACTACTATGGCAGAGCTTCGCAGAAAGCAGTATAAACATCTCATTGAGACCTATCATCTGGAAGGCAAGCGGTTTATTGAAGTTGGCTGCGGTCAGGGCGAGTTTTTACAGGTTTTAAAGGAGTTCCCGGTAGAGGTTCATGGAATGGAGCACGATCCGGCATTAGTGGAACTGGCAAAGAGCAAAGGCATTGACGTGGTCCAGGGCTTTACGGAAACAGAGGATACTGTGATCCCAGGGGGACTTTATGATGTGTTCTTATCCTTTAACTTCCTGGAGCACCAGCCAAGCCCGGTGACTATGCTTCGGGCAATCTGGAACAATCTGGAAGATGATGCTATGGGACTGATCACTGTGCCAAGTTTTGAGTATATTATGGAACACAGCAGCTATTATGAGCTGATCCGGGACCACATTGCTTATTATACCTTTGATACGCTTACTTCACTTATGGAGCGCTGCGGATTTGCAGTGTTAGAGGCATCCATGATCAACCGTGATACCTTATCAGTGATCGTGCGCAAGCGTCCTCAGGCAGAGGCAGGGAATCTGCTGGATTGTTATGTAAACCTGCGGTCGGAAATGGATACGTATATGAAGTATTTAAAGGCATGGAACAAGACCGTCTGCATGTGGGGCGCCAGTCATCAGGGCTTTACTCTGGCGGCGACTACCAGCCTTGGAAAAAATGTGCAGTATATTATTGACTCTGCGCCATTTAAGCATGGCAAATTTGCACCTGCTTCTCATCTGCCTATTGTGCCGCCGGATTATTTTGAAGAACATCCGGTAGATGCCATTGTGATCACAGCTCCAGGCTATACAGATGAGATCGCAAAGATCATCAGAGAACGTTTCGGTGAAAAGATAGAAATACGTGCCATGCGCTCCAATCACCTGGAAATGGTTTAGGAGGAAATGGAATGAGGATAGTTATAACAGGAGCCACTGGTTTTATTGGAAGCAATCTGGCAAAACTGTTTTTAAAGAAGGGAGCAGAGGTATTTGCCCTGGTGCGGCCGGAGTCCCGTCATTTAGATGCCCTTCCAAAGGATGAAAACCTTCATATGGTTCCCTGTGGTTTAAGTAATGTAATGGACTGCGTAAGCCAGATCGGACAGGCAGATGCTTTCTTTCATCTTGCCTGGGGCGGAGTAAACCGTCAGGAGATCGACTCACCGGAGGTTCAGGCGAAAAATGTAGCCGGTTCTTTGGAATGTATCCGTGCTGCAAAGGAACTGGGCTGTACCATGTTCATGGATGCCGGTTCCAGAGTGGAATATGGCCTTACAGACGGATTTATGCAAGAAGATATAGAATGTCACCCTGTAAACCAGTATGGAAAGGCAAAATGGGAGTTTTACCAGAAGGCAGCGCCGCTGTGTGAAGAACTGGGACTCCACTATGTGCATCTGCGGTTTTTCAGTGTGTATGGAACAGGAGATCATCCATGGTCCATTATTTCCACACTGGTGCGGGAGCTTCCGGCTGGAAACAAGGTTTCTTTAAGCGCCTGCAGACATCAGTGGAATTTTATGTACATTGATGACGCAGTGGAAGCGGTATACGAGCTGTATACACATCTGCCTGACTCTGCAGATGACCGGTTTAAGAAAAAAGGACTTGTAAGCACCATTGTAAATATTGCAAGTAAGGACACCAGAGTATTAAAAGACTTTGTAGAAGAGATCCATACCATTGCAGGCGGTGCAGGTGAGTTAGAATATGGCACCTTTGTCCAGGCAAAGGAAGGGGCACTTTCTATAAAGCCGGATATTTCCAGGCTGGAGCTGCTGACAGGCGGCTGGAAAGAAAGATTTACTTTCCGCAAAGGCATTGAAACGATGATGAAAAAAGTTACAGTTCAGCTATGACTGAACTGTAACGAGAAAAGAGAAAGAGAACAAAAACTTATGAAAAAGATCAGTGTATTGATACCCTGCTATAACGAAGTGGAAAATGCAGGCCCCATCAGCAAGGCAGTGACCGATATTTTAGAGAAAGAACTGCCTCAGTACGACTATGAGCTTGTATTTATTGATAATGACTCCACAGACGGCACCCGTGATGTGATCCGGGAGCTTTGCAGGCAGAACCCGAAGATAAAGGCTATTTTTAATGCCAGAAACTTTGGTCAGTTTAATTCCCCCTACTATGGCATGCTCCAGGTGACCGGTGACTGCGTTATTGAAATGGTAGCAGATTTCCAGGACCCGGTAGAAATGATACCAAAGTATGTCCATGAATGGGAAAAGGGCTATAAGATCGTGATCGGCATTAAGACCAGTAGCAAGGAAAATAAGGTTATGTACTGGCTGCGTTCCTGCTACTACAAGACCATTAAAAAGATGTCAGAAGTAGAGCAGATCGAGCATTTTACAGGTTCCGGCCTTTATGACAGGGAATTTATTGAGATACTGCGCAAGTTGGATGACCCGACCCCGTTTTTACGCGGTATCGTGGCAGAGCTTGGCTACAAGCGCAAGGAGATCCCTTATGAGCAGCCAAAGCGCCGTGCGGGAAAGACCCACAATAACTTCTACCGCCTGTATGACGCGGCTATGTTAAGCGTTACTTCCTATACAAAAGAGGGACTTCGTCTGGCTACGATCTTCGGCGGCATCTGTGCAGCAGGAAGTATGGTCATTGCACTGATCTATCTGGTAATGAAGCTGATCTGGTGGGACCGTTTCCCGGCAGGTATGGCGCCAATGCTTATTGGAATGCTGTTTTTAGGCTCTGTCCAGCTGTTCTTTATTGGTTTCATGGGCGAGTACATTATGAGCATCAACCAGCGTGTAATGAAACGTCCTCTGGTCATTGAAGAAGAGAGACTGAATTTTGACCAGAAAAATGAAAACGGTGAAAAGAACGTAAATGCAAAGGATGTAGATACAAAGGACGGTAAGGAAAATGAAGTATAAAGTAGATGTGGTCCGTATCCGCGAAAATTCCATCACATTAAACGGCTGGGCTCTGGGAAAGACGCCGGAGAGCAAGGTCACATTCCGGGTTGAGGACGAGCATCACCAGCCTGTGAAGTGTAAAATGGTCTCCACCAGAAGAGATGATGTAAGCCAGATCTATTTTAAGAAAGTGATCGACAAGGAATTTGGTTTTGACATCCAGTTTCCTTATGAGCGGGGAAAAAGCTACTGGCTGCTGATCCGCTGCGACGGCAGACAGGCGAAGATCAAATACAATGAAGAACTGATCACAAAGAGAGCCAGCGTGGCCCACAAGCGCATGGAAAAGATCAAGGACCTGATGAACATGGAAACTGTTCACGTTGCCCTTGATTTCTGGAAGGAAAATGGCCTTCGCGCTCTTATTAAAAAGTCCTGTCACAAGATCCAGGGACTGGATAATGATTATGACTACGGAGAGTGGTATGACCTGACCAAGCCTACAGATGAAGACTTAAAGACCCAGAGAGAGACACATTTTGACTATGAACCATTATTTTCAGTGGTAATACCGGTATACAAAACACCAGAGCGCTATCTGAAAGAAATGCTGGACTCTATCCTGGATCAGACCTATGGACAGTGGGAGGTCTGCATTGCAGACGGAAGCCCAAGGGGTCAGGACGTGGGAAAAGTCCTTAAAAAATATGCAGAAAAGGATCCCCGTATCCATTATGAGATTTTAGGGGGAAACAGGGGCATTTCCGGAAATACCAATGCGGCTCTTTCTATGGCAACCGGCGATTTTGTGATCCTGGCAGACCATGATGATACCATTCCGCCTCAGGCTTTTTATGAGGTGGCAAAGGCTATCAATAAACATCCGGAGTGCGATGTGCTGTACTCTGATGAAGATAAGCTGGATATGGACGGAAAAGCGTTGTTTGATCCCCATTTTAAACCGGATTTCAACCCGGATCTGCTTACCAGCGTTAATTATATCTGCCATTTATTTGTGGTAAAGAAGGAATTACTGGACCGTGTAGGCGGCTTCCGTCAGGAATTTGACGGGGCACAGGATTATGATTTTATCTTCCGCTGCACCGAGCAGGCAAAAGAGATCGTTCACATTCCTCAGGTTCTGTACCACTGGCGCTGTCATCAGGACTCTACTGCCAGCAACCCGGAAAGCAAGATGTATGCTTTTGAGGCTGGTTCCAGAGCCATCATGGCCCATTATGAGCGTATGGGTATCGCAGCAGAGCAGGTGGAAAAGGGAGTAGACTATGGTATTTACCATACTACCTTTAAGATTAAGGGGGAACCGCTGGTTTCCATTATTATTCCTAACAAGGACCACAGCAAGGATCTGGATGTGTGCGTTCGTTCTATTTTAGAAAAGTCCACTTACCGGAACCTGGAATTTATCGTAGTGGAAAATAACAGTACAGAGCCGGAGACCTTTGCTTATTATAAGGAAATGGAAGAAAAACACCCGGCCTTCCATGTGGTTACCTGGAAGGAAGGCTTTAATTATTCCGCCATCAACAATTTCGGCGCTTCTTTTGCAAAGGGCGAATATCTGCTGCTTTTAAATAATGATACAGAGCTTCTGGAGCCGGACAGCATCCGGGAAATGCTTGGCTTCTGCCAGAGAGAGGATGTTGGCATTGCCGGGGCAAGACTGCTGTATGCAGATGATACCATCCAACATGCAGGTGTTGTCATCGGCTTTGGCGGTATTGCAGGACATACCTTTATCGGTCTTCACAAGGCGGAAAACAGCTATTTCCATCGGGCAATGTGCGCCCAGGATTACAGCGCTGTAACGGCGGCCTGCTTAATGACAAAGAAATCTGTATTTGATGCAGTAGGCGGTTTAAGTACGGAACTGGCAGTTGCCTTTAATGATATTGATTACTGCATGAAAGTGCGGGCACTGGGAAAACTGGTAGTGTATGCCCCTTATGCCACTCTTTACCATTATGAGTCCAAGTCCAGAGGTCTGGAGGACACACCGGAGAAAGTGGCAAGATTTAACAGGGAAGTGGCTATTTTCATTAAAAAGTGGCCGGATATCATTAAAAATGGTGATCCTTACTATAACCCGAACCTGACTCTTAGAAAGTCCAACTTTGCTCTCCGTGATCTGTTAAAGGAAAAGATCGGAGAGCCATATGACCTGTCTGTGTATGACAAGTTTGCACCTGAGGAGAAAAAGAGCGATGAGTAATGCTGCCAAAGTGACCGTGGTCATTCCTAATTATAATGGTCTTAAGTTTATGGAGCCCTGTTTCAAGGCACTGGATATGCAGATCTGCCGGGATTTTGAGATCCTGGTGGTGGATAATGGCTCTACAGACGGAAGCGTGGAGTGGTTAAAGGAACATGAGATCCCAAGCATTTTTCTGGAGAACAATACTGGTTTTTCCGGAGCTGTGAATGTGGGGATCAAGGCCTCAAAAACACCCTATGTGATCCTGTTAAATAATGATACAGAGCCGGACTGCCATTATATTGGGGAAATGATAAAGGCCATGGAGCGTTCACCTAAGATCTTTTCCGTCAGCAGCAAAATGATCCAGTTGTATGACCACAGTAAAATGGATGACGCCGGGGATATGTATACTCTTATGGGCTGGGCGTTCCAGAGAGGTGTGGGACGGCCGTCCACCGGCTACAACCACGTCTGCCGTGTATTTTCTGCCTGCGCCGGAGCTGCCATTTACCGCAGAGAGGTGTTTGAAACTGTCGGCTATTTTGATGAGATGCATTTTGCGTACCTGGAAGACATTGATGTGGGCTACCGGGCACGCATTTATGGATATGACAATATTTACTGCCCAACTGCCATTGTATACCACGTAGGCAGCGGAACCAGCGGCTCCCGTTACAATTCCTTTAAGGTGCGGCTGGCAGCAAGAAATAATATTTATCTGAACTACAAAAACATGCCCCTGCCTCAGCTGGTGTTAAACTGCATTCCCCTGGGACTTGGGATCCTGGTGAAATACGGATTTTTCAAGAAGATCGGTTTTGGAAAAGACTACATTGACGGCCTGAAAGAAGGATTTAAGACTGCCAAGCTGTGTAAAAAAGTGAAATATGAGAAAAAGCATCTGAAGAATTATCTTGCCATTGAGTGGGGCTTATGCACCGGAACCGTGCTTTATATCCGGGAATTTCTGTCCCGACAGGCGGCAAAACTGTGAAGTTTATGATATTTTAAGAGAAAAGTTATGGAATAATGGGATTGTATCATGTATAATATTTTGAATGAATAGCCATTTCCACCTTTGGGGGAATGAGCGGTTAAATCCTATACGTTATATAACAAAAGGTGATATACAATGATTAAAGATAACCAGAAAAGCCTGAACCACGTTCAGGTGCTTCTGGATGCAATGGTGACAGCAGCGGCCTATGTGCTGGCGTGGTTTATTATCGTCAGCGGCAAGGTAGTGCCTTTAAGGGGTGCTACCCTTGAGCCGGGACCTTATTTTCTGGCTCTTATATTTATAATTCCTGTTTATCTGATCTTAAACGGCTGCTTTCACCTGTATGTACCCAAACGCATCCAGGGAAGACGGGTCGAATTTGCCAATATCTGTAAGGCAAATGTCATCGGCCTGATGCTTTTTACGCTGATCTTATTTGGCGGACGAAGCTTTATCGTACATCTGGGGTACTTCTCTACCAGAATGCTCCTGGTGTTCTTCATTTTGAATATTCTTCTTCTGGCAGGAGAGAGAATGGCGATCCGCCTGTTTTTGCGCTCCCTGCGTACCAATGGCTATAACCAGAAGCATGTGCTTCTCATCGGCTACAGCCGCGCGGCAGAAGGTTTTATTGACCGTGTATCCTTAAATCCTGAATGGGGATACCACATCCAGGGGATCCTGGATGACCATAAAAATGCAGGTTATGTTTATAAGAAGATCCCGGTTTTAGGACCCATCTCCCATCTGGAAACATTTCTTGCGGCCAATACATTAGATGAGATCATTATTACTTTAGGTATCGGTGAATATGCCAATCTGGAGCACATCGTGGCAGCCTGTGAGAAATCCGGCGTGCATACGAAATTTATTCCGGACTACAATAACATTATCCCTACGATCCCATATATGGAAGATCTGCAGGGACTTCCTGTGATCAATATCCGCCATGTGCCGTTGACCAATGTGTTTAATGCGACTATAAAGCGCTGTGTGGATATTTTCGGGGCGTTGTTTGGCATTATCCTGTTTTCACCCCTTATGCTGATCACGGCAGCACTGATCAAGATCACTTCTCCAGGACCTGTCATTTTCAGTCAGGAACGTATCGGACTGCACAACCGTCCATTTAAGATGTTTAAATTCCGTTCTATGGAAGTCCAGGATCCAAATAAGGAGAAAAAACAGTGGACCACCCCACATGATCCACGAGTTACGCCGGTTGGACGTTTTATAAGAAAGACAAGCATTGATGAGATGCCTCAGTTTTTCAATATCCTCATTGGGGATATGAGTCTGGTAGGTCCGAGACCGGAGCGGCCTCTTTTTGTAGAGAAATTTAAAGAAGAGATCCCACGCTATATGATCAAGCATCAGGTAAGACCAGGTCTTACAGGCTGGGCCCAGGTCAATGGCTACAGAGGAGATACTTCTATTACAAAGAGGATCGAACACGATCTGTATTACATTGAAAACTGGAGTCTTGGATTTGATTTTAAGATCATGTTCCTGACTATTTTCAAGGGCTTTATCAATAAGAACGCCTACTAACAAAAACCGTTACCACTACAATGAGGAAATGTACATGAATCACGATTTTGACAACGAATTTGAAACGGATGACGAGCTGAAAAGAGGACGCAGCCGCAGAAAAGAAGGAAGGAGCTCTTCGGTTTCAGGACGCACAGGCAGAACTGGAAGAACAGCCGGTGCAGGTACGGCAAGAGAAAGCCGGACTGCTGCTGCAGCCGGAAAGAGCCGCTTAAGGACCATTATCATCTTTATTGTGGCAGAGATCATTGCTTTAGCCCTGATCGGCGCAGGCTGGTATGGAAAACGTATGATGTCCATGATGCAGACAGACTCTGAGTTTAATAAAGCAGATATGACCAATCCTTATATTTCTGTGGAAAAAGAGCAGGCCATGAAGGGCTACTGGACCGTAGCTTTATTTGGTGTGGACAGCCGTGACAGTTCTGTTGGCAAAGGAAACATGTCCGATGTGATCATCATCTGCAATATCAATCAGGAAAGCGGCGAGATCAAGTTGGTCAGTCTTTTCCGTGATACCTATCTCAATGTAGATGATAAGAACAGCTACAATAAGATCAATCAGGCATATTTCAGAGGCGGTCCGAAACAGGCGGTAGAAGCTTTAAACCGGAATCTGGATCTGGAGATTAATGATTATGCGACTTTTAACTGGAAGGCAGTAGCAGATGCGATCAATGTTTTAGGCGGTGTAGACGTAGAACTGAGCAAGGCAGAGTTCTATTATATCAATGCATATATTACAGAAACTGTAAATTCTACCGGTGTTGGTTCCCATCAGTTAAAGAGTGCCGGACAAAACCACTTAGACGGTGTTCAGGCCGTTGCGTATGCCCGTCTTAGAAAGATGGATACAGACTTTGCCAGAACGGAGCGACAGAGAAAAATTATCCAGTTAAGCTTTGATAAACTGAAAAAGGCTAATTTCTCCGTTGTTAATAATGTAATGGAAGTTGTCTTCCCGCAGATCTTAAGTAGTATCACTCTGGATGATGTGATCCCGGCAGCAAAGAACCTGACCCGTTATCACATTGGTGAGACCGCTGGTTTCCCAGAGGCAAGAAGTGATATGACCATGGGCAAAAAGGGTGACTGTGTCATCCCGCAGACACTGGAGAGTAATGTTATTTCCCTGCATAAGTTCCTGTTTGGGGATGAAAATTACACACCTAGTGATATGGTAAAGAAGATCAGTGCCCAGATCGCATCTGATACAGGTCTGTATAAGGAAGGAAAGCCAGTTGGTGATGTTGGTACCGGCGGCGGTTATACTCCAAAGGAGACAGAAGCAAAAACAGATGAAAAGAGTACAGAGAAGAATAATTCGGAAGGTACCTCTTCTTCTGATGAGAGTAATGAAAGCAGTTCTTCCACAAGAGAGAGCATTATTGATGGCGAGACTGATTTTGAATATGAGACAGATGAGGCCGGAAATGTGATCGACCCGCCGGAAGATTATGAGCCATCTACCAGTAAACATGCATCAGAGTCTTCTGAGGCGCTTCATCCAGGTGAAACAAGCCAGGCCCATCCAAGCGAGACCAGTCAGGCTTATCCGGGAGAGACTACAAAAGCAGTCCATCCTGGTGAGTCCAGTGAGGGATTAAAACCTACAGTACCAAGCGGCACATTGTCACCATCCCATACCACGGAAGCAGCGACTACAGAGGCAGCTACGAAAACCTATGGACCGGGAAGCCATGAAACAACAGCTGCTTCACCGTTCAGCCCTGGAAACAGTATTCAGGAAGAAAATACCGGCGGCCCGGGAGAGACGATCTCACCGGCAGCTTAATAGAAATGTGAGAATAAAGAGATTTCGCAAGAGGTTAATCTGCGGAATCTCTTTTTGGAAGGAGAATTAGAACATACATGAGGAAAAACGATTTGTTAAAAAAGACAGCTTGGATCGTTCTTTCTGCAGTCCTTTTTGGAACGGTGGCAGGAACCGTGATGACAGGTGTCCAGATCGCGTCTTCTGGAATGGTTTCCCAGTTTTTTGCTATCGTTTCATCGGATAGTAATACATTGGAGCCGGAAGGAGAAGAAGCGCCGCCTCCAGAGCCATTTCCAGGGGGAAAAATCCCGGAAACATTTCCAGATGCTGGGGCTTCATCGGCACCTGTCAGTGATGTTTCCCTGATCGTAGAGGAAGCGATGCCGGCGGTTGTGGCAGTTGCCAGTACGGCAGTGTACCAGATGCCGGATTATGGCTTTGGCTGGTTCTTTGGAGGCGGAAGCCAGTCTTATGAGGTGCCAAGCAGCGGATCCGGTATCATTATCGGAGAAAATGACACAGAACTGCTGATCGTGACCAACAACCATGTGGTACAGGATTCCGTATCGCTAAAGATCACTTTTGTGGATGATACAGCAGTGGATGCAGCGGTAAAGGGAACAGATGTGGATACGGATCTTGCGATCATCTCTATTCCTTTGGAGCAGATCCCGCAGGAGACCCAGGATAAGATAGCTGTTGCAAAGCTGGGGGATTCCGATGAACTGAAAGTAGGCCAGGGCGTGATTGCCATTGGTAATGCCCTTGGATATGGCCAGTCTGTGACAGTTGGCTATGTAAGTGCACTGAACCGGGAAGTACAGACTTCTGACGGAAATACAAGAGTGCTGCTTCAGACAGATGCAGCTATTAATCCGGGAAACAGCGGCGGAGCACTTTTAAATATGCAGGGGGAGGTTATTGGCATCAATGCAGCGAAATATTCTTCTACAGAGGTAGAAGGCATTGGTTATGCGATCCCTGTTTCCGGGGTTCAGGATATATTAGATGAGCTGATGAACCGGAAGACGCGTTCTGATGTGTCAGAAGAAAAGCGGGGCTATCTGGGGATCCAGGGAACCACAGTGGATGAGGATGCAGCCACTACCTTTGATATGCCAAAGGGCGTTTATGTATACAAGATACTGGAAGACGGGGCCGCAGCTGGTTCTGGACTTCGGGAGAAAGACATTATCACCAAATTAGACGGAATGACCGTAAAAAGCATGCAGGACCTGCAGAAGTTCTTAAAAGGCTATGAAGCAGGTGAGACTATAGAACTTCTGGTACAGCGCCAGGAAGAAGGCCGGTATAAGGAAATGCAGATCTCAGTGACTTTAGCAGGTCTGCCGGGATCTGTGGGAGAAAATGGGGTAAGTGGTAAGGAGAGAAATAGTGGAAGATAAGAATCTGGAAAATGAGGACCTAAAAAGTCTTCAGGATGTAAATAAAGAGACAAAAGACAGCAAAGACGATAAAGATAATTACGAAAAGATCTGCTATATGTGTCGCAGGCCGGAGAGCAAGGCGGGTCCTATGATCGCTATGCCAGGAGGTATGTGCCTGTGCCACGACTGTATGCAGAAGGCCTTTGATACAGTGACAAAGGGTGGCATGGATTTTTCAAAAATGCCCAATATGCCTTATATGAACATGAATTTTAATGATCTTGGCCAGATGCCGCCGGTAAATGAGATCCCCCAGCGGCAGAAGCTGAAAAAGAAGAAAGAACCGGAAAAACAGCTGACTATGAAAGACATTCCGGCGCCCCACATTATCAAGGGGAAACTGGATGAATATGTGATCGGTCAGGACAAGGCGAAAAAAGTAATGTCTGTAGCGGTTTACAATCATTATAAACGAGCCTTTTTAGGAGGCGCGGATCCAGATGGAGTTGTGATCGAAAAATCAAATATTTTAATGATCGGACCTACAGGAAGCGGTAAGACTTATCTTGTAAAGACACTGGCAAAGCTTTTGGATGTGCCGTTAGCTATTGCGGATGCTACATCCCTTACAGAGGCGGGCTATATTGGCGATGATATTGAAAGCGTTGTTTCCAAGCTTTTGGCAGCTGCGGGAAATGATGTAGAACGGGCGGAAAAAGGCATTATCTTTATTGATGAGATCGATAAGATCGCAAAGAAGAAGCAGACCAATACCAGGGACGTAAGCGGTGAGTCTGTACAGCAGGAGCTTTTAAAGCTGTTGGAAGGCAGTACCGTAGAAGTGCCGGTAGGCTCCAACCAGAAAAATGCCATGACACCTATGGCTACTGTAAATACAGATAATATCCTGTTCATCTGCGGCGGCGCATTCCCGGATCTGGAAAATATCATTAAAGAGCGCCTGACCAAGAAGTCCTCCATGGGCTTCGGGGCTGCGCTGCGGGACAGCTTTGACAATGACCCGGATATTTTAAGTCATGTGACCAATGAGGATCTGCGGAACTTTGGCATGATACCGGAGTTTTTAGGCCGTCTGCCGGTAACTGTTACCTTAAAGGGACTGGATAAGGATATGATGATCCGCATCTTAAAAGAACCGAAAAACGCCATCCTGCGCCAGTATGAGAAGCTGCTGGCACTGGATGAGGTAAAACTGGTCTTTGAAGAGGATGCTCTTACTTGGATCGCAGAGGAAGCATTAAAGCGTGGAACCGGCGCAAGAGCGTTGAGAGCCATTCTGGAAGAGTTTATGCTTGATATCATGTATGAGATACCAAAAGATCCAAATATCGGATCTGTGGTGGTCACACGGCCATACTTGGAGAAGAAGGGCGGACCGCTGATACAGATGAGAGAGATGTAGTGGATAATGGGAAAATCACCAATTCGGTGGTTTTTCTGTTAATTATTCACGCAACCTGAGAAACGTCTGCAGCAGATCCAGCGTCCCGTACCCAAATTCCTTATTGGGATAGGAAATAGCCGGGTTTCGGGCGGCGCCACGGATGAGATAGCTTTTGATGGAAGCTTCACTCATTGTGGGGTAATTTCCCATTACAATGCCCCAGCTTAAAAGATTTGCCACTGCACCGGCAGTAATGGCAGCGGCAGCGCTGGTGCCGGTGCGGCGGGTGAAGAAACGTGCATCAGAGGCAGAAGTGTTACGTACACTGGGCCCCAGCACCTCCACTCCCGGTGCTGCCAGATCCGGCTTCACATAATCCCTGCTGGTGTATCCCCGGCTGGAATGGATATAGATACTGTTATTTTTATGGTTATATGCTCCTACAGTAATAGGAAGCCTTGAATTTCCAGGCACTGTAATGGTATTGGAGGGATCTGGCTTTAAAAATACTGTTTCATCAGAGATAAATCCCTGGACCGGCAGCCACATATGGTATTCCCCCGTAAGAAACTGTGTATTGTATACACGGATCGTCCAGATGCCCGCAGAAGGCTTTTCAAAGCGTATGGATACCAGTTGGCTGCCGCTTCCCGCTTCGATCAGCTCATAATTTACAGTGATCGTGGTATTTTCCAGCAAAAAGGGGATGCGGGTCTCATTATTTGCCAGAATGGGGATCCGGTTGATTCGTTCCCCGCCGGGAGATACGAAACCAACGGTATAAAGCTCCGTGGCAGAGGACCAAAGCTCCAGGATGAAGCCTCTTTCGGCCTCTTTTTCACCTACCCGCAGTTCTACATTTTCATAGGAAGTATTAGCAGAAAGCTGTCCCGCATAGTGGTGTGCCAGCCCGGTTTCATTTCCAGCTGCGATCACAGTGGCAATACCGAAAAATCCCCCATAATTTTGTGTCACCTGGCTTAAGGGGGAAGTGCCCGTATGGCTGCCGTAATTGCTTCCAAGACCAAGAAGTATAACAAGGGGCTGGCGGAACCGGTCTGCAGTGACCCGCAGGTATTTGATCCCCATCATAATATCATTTTCCTGAAAAGCAGTAGCATTTTCAGGGATCAGGTAATAGTCCCGCAGATATTTCTTTGCGGGTTTTAATTTTACTACCGCCAGATCAGCCATAGGAGCAGCGCCGGTAAAATTCTGGAGAGGAAAAGCTTTTCCTGCAGCCAGACCGGCTAAATAAGTGCCATGTCCATTGGTATCCCTTGAAGGTGCAAGTGCAAATGGATCATCTGAAGACAGAGCTGCATTGATATCTTCCCTGGTAAATTCCGTTCCATAGGAAGCACCGCCCATGGGATAATATTCAGGCACGCCGGGAGCTGGTTCAGAAGTGTCTAACGGCAGTGTCTGGTCCCATAGACCAAGGATGCGAGTGGTGCCGTCCTCATTTCTGAAAACAGGACTGGTATAGTCAATGCCTGTATCCACAATGCCGATGAGAACACCTTTTCCCATATTGGGAAGAGCAGGCGCCTGCAAAGCTGCCAGAATGCCGGAAGCTTCCATGGCAGAATCATCTAAAAGGGCAAAAAGGCCGGGGATACTGTAATAGGGCTGTCGTTCTAAAGAAATTGGCAGCGCATCCCGTAAAGGCGTATAAAAAATGGCATAATCATTGCTCACATAGTCCACACAGGGAAACTGCTCCGGGTCACGGAGGTTATTCTGCAGGGAACCGAAGCGGTAGATAAAGTCAGCTACCTCTTCAGAGGCGGGATTTAAGGTGCATGAGGGCATAGGGAGACCTTTCTATAGCATGGTGTTGTTGACAGTATATGAAATAAAGCAGATCTTGTGTATATTAAAGGCAGTGCTTTTCCCGCTTTTGCGGGAAATCACCCATTTTGCTGTCAGGAACTGTTATGAACCTCTTTGGTATAACTGGACGCGATAAGGAGATTATAGTAAAATAAGGTATAAACATTGTAAGAAAGGACGGATAAAAACATGCTCTTACCATGGCTTACAGGCGGCATCGCCGCTCTTGATCTATTTATAAAAGATGAAATAGAACGGGAAGGCAACGATGAATTTCCAAGAGACCTTCCAGGAACAAAAGGCTTTATCTGCCTTCACAAAAGCTACAACCCCGGCTTTCCATTCGGTTTTATGAAAGAACGCCCGGAGCTTGTAAAAGGAGTTCCGCTGGCGGTCACCTCAGCGGCAGCAGGTGCATTAGCGGCCCTTTTTACAAAAAAAGGCTGCATAGCCCAGAAGATCGGCCTTTCCATGGTCCTTGGAGGTGCCATCAGCAATCTGTATGATCGTCTGGTAAAAGGCTATGTAGTGGACTATTTCTCCATTGAATTTAAACGCCTTAAAAATGTGATCTTTAACCTGGGTGACATTTTCGTATTTTTAGGCAGTCTGGTATTCCTTATTGCAGAGCTGTTAGAGGATATAAAAGATTGAAACGTTTCTGCCCCAGGCAAATTTCCGTCTGATCCGATCAGAAACTAAAAACTGAACATCCCGCCTAAGGTTCCACCCACAGCGCATACCCCAAGTACCATAAGAGAGCGCCCCGCGTCAATGGCTGCTTTAGGGTTCATAGCAAAAGAAGCAGCAAAAAGCACCAGAAAATAAAACAATCCTGACAGCAGCCCCCAGAAAAAGCGGCGGTTCCTGACCCGCCTGCCGGTGAAAAATCCCCCGGCGAAGCAGGCGGCAAAATATACGGCAAAGATCAGCAGGTTTACCAGGCTTTCCCCAAGGCGCAGCTTATAAAGGGCAAAAGCAAGAACGCCTAAAAAAATGGCGGAAAGCACATAGGAGATAAAAAGAGAGCGCAGCAGCGGTTTCATAACTTTGGTTTCCATAGACATTCCCCTAAAATATGTTTACAATCAAGTATATTCACCGTTGCAAGCCTACATAACCTATGTTATAATTTTAAAGATATTCTTATACGTCTACAGGCGTGTATAAAAAGGAGGTACTGTACAATGAAGCATGTTAAGACTTTAAATGCCAATACCTTAAAGGATACCATGAAGAAGGGCGGATGCGGCGAGTGCCAGACTTCCTGCCAGTCTGCATGTAAGACTTCCTGTACCGTTGGTAACCAGAGCTGCGAAAACTCTGCCCGCTGATCGTACAAAGTGGTAATGGATTAAGTGTGCAAAGCCCCTATGGTCAAAAAGATTATAGGGGCTTTCCCATGTTGATTTGGACCGGCCGAAAAGGCCCATTAAGTTTAGAAAGAGAGATTTTAGATTTGATTCATCAGTACATTAATAATGGTTATCATATTGTTCTGGACGTGAACAGCGGTTCCGTTCATGTAGTTGACACGGTAGTTTATGACGCCATCGCAGCAGTTTCTGAGCAGGTTCCGGAAATGGACAAGCCTGAGAAGCTTTCCAAAGAAGTAACTGCCAATGTCCATAAAAAATTAGACCACACCTATGGAAGTGAAATGGTTTGTGAAGCACTGGAAGATATCCAGGAGCTGATCGATTCTGAGCAGCTGCTTACCAGAGATATCTACCGTGATTTCGTATTAGACTTTAAGAAGCGCAAGACCGTAGTAAAGGCACTCTGTCTTCATATTGCCCATGACTGCAACTTAGCCTGTCGTTACTGCTTTGCAGAAGAAGGAGAGTATCATGGCCGCCGTGCTTTAATGAGCTTTGAGGTAGGCAAGAAGGCTCTGGATTTTCTGGTTGCCAATTCTGGAAACAGAGAGCATCTGGAAGTGGATTTCTTCGGCGGGGAACCTCTTTTAAACTGGAAAGTAGTAAAACAGCTGGTAGAATACGGACGTTCCTTAGAGGAAGCAAATCACAAGAAATTCCGTTTTACACTGACCACCAATGGTGTTCTTTTAAATGATGAGATCATGGAATTCTGCAACCGTGAGATGAGCAACGTAGTATTAAGTCTTGATGGCCGCCGTGAGATCAATGACAAGATGCGTCCATTTAGAAATGGCACCGGCAGCTATGACATGATCGTTCCAAAGTTCCAGAAGTTTGCTGAAAGCAGAGGCCAGAAGAACTATTATGTAAGAGGTACTTTTACCAGAAATAACCTGGATTTTGCAGATGACGTGATCCATTATGCAGATCTGGGATTTCAGCAGATGTCCATGGAGCCGGTAGTAGCTGATCCTGCAGAGGATTATGCCATCCGTGAAGAGGACATTCCGCAGATCTTAAAGGAATATGATAAGCTGGCGTTAGAATATATTAAGCGGAAAAAAGACGGCAGAGGTTTTAACTTCTTCCATTTTATGTTAGACTTAACAGCAGGACCTTGTGTTGCAAAACGCCTGGCTGGCTGCGGTTCCGGTACAGAGTATCTGGCGGTTACCCCATGGGGTGATCTTTACCCATGTCATCAGTTCGTAGGAAATGAAAAATTCCTTCTTGGAAACGTAGATACCGGTATTGTGAATACAGATATCCGCGATGAGTTTAAGCTTTGCAATGTATACGCAAAGAAGACCTGTAAGGACTGTTTTGCAAGATTTTACTGCAGCGGCGGATGCAGCGCAAATGCCTACAATTTCAGTGGTTCTATTAACGGTGCATATGAGATCGGCTGCGAAATGCAGAAAAAGAGGATCGAATGTGCCATCATGATCAAGGCTGCTTTGGCAGACGAAGAGGCATAAAAATATGAAATATCAGGTAATCACAAAAGACGGACGGGCAAAACGTGCCCAGATGGAAACGGTACATGGAACCATCCAGACGCCGGTTTTCATGAATGTAGGAACCGTAGGTGCCATTAAGGGCGCTGTTTCTACCGATGATCTGCGTCAGATCGGTACTCAGGTAGAGCTTTCCAATACCTACCACCTTCATGTGCGTACCGGCGATAAGCTGATCAAAGAGTATGGTGGACTGCATAAGTTTATGAATTGGGATAAGCCGATCCTTACAGATTCCGGCGGCTTCCAGGTATTTTCCCTTACAGATCTGCGCAAGATCAAGGAAGAAGGCGTATATTTCCGTTCCCACATTGACGGACATAAGATCTTTATGGGACCGGAGGAAAGCATGCAGATCCAGTCAAATCTTGGATCTACCATTGCCATGGCATTTGATGAGTGCCCCCCAAGCCATGCAGATTATGACTATATCCGTAATTCTGTAGACCGCACTACCCGCTGGTTAAAGCGGTGTAAGGCAGAAATGGATCGCTTAAATTCCCTTCCGGATACTATTAACAAAGAACAGCTGTTATTTGGTATCAACCAGGGCGGTGTTGTAGATGAGATCCGTATTGAACATGCAGAGGCTATCAAGGAGCTGGATCTGGACGGCTATGCTGTTGGCGGTCTGGCTGTAGGTGAGACCCATGAAGAAATGTATCACATCCTGAGTGTGACTGTACCTCATCTGCCGGAAGATAAGCCTGTATATCTTATGGGCGTAGGTACGCCTGCCAATATCTTAGAGGCAGTAGAACGTGGTGTAGACTTCTTCGACTGTGTTTATCCGTCCCGAAATGGTCGCCATGGACATGTATACACCAACCATGGAAAAATAAATCTGTTTAACCAGAAGTATGAACTGGATCACAGCCCTATTGAAGAAGGCTGCCAGTGCCCAGCCTGCCGTTCTTACAGTAGAGCTTACATCCGCCATCTGTTAAAGGCAAAAGAAATGCTGGGAATGCGGTTATGCACCTTGCATAATTTGTATTTTTATAATAAAATGATGGAGGAGATCCGCGACGCCATCGAAGAACACCGTTTCGCAGAATACAAAGCGGCTAAACTTGCCGGTATGGAAGGAAAGTAGAAGCGGGCGAACAAAAAACTATAACTGCTGCGGCGAGACGGCAGCAGATGTGAAGGAGGAAAAACTATGCAGGGAATGGGCTTTATAGTTATCTATATTGTATTTTTTGCAGCTCTGATCTATTTTACGTCAATCCGTCCACAGAAGAAGGAAAGACAGAAACAGCAGGAGATGTTAAGTAGCGTTGCTGTAGGAGATACCATTCTTACTACCAGCGGTTTCTACGGTGTGATCATTGATATGACTGATGATACCGTGATCGTTGAGTTCGGCAGCAACAAAAACTGCCGTATCCCAATGCAGAAAGCTGCGATCGTTCAGGTAGAAAAGCCAGAAGGCAAATAATCTGGTCTTATAAAAAGAATGAACATTAAAAATGTCGGAGGTTTGAAGCCTGGCAGCCAGTCTGTTCAGGTGAGAGCATCCGGCATTTTTGCATAATGATCAATAGAGGACTCTGGCATGATCCAGAGAAGAAAGGCAGGTTATTATGATCAAGAATATTGTATTTGATATGGGAAAAGTCCTGGTAGACTATGATGGTATGCTGGTGTGCCGCCATTTTACAGACAATGAGGCGCTGGCAAAAAAAGTCTGCACTGCTGTTTTTGATTCTTCAGAATGGGTACTTTTAGATATAGGCGTGATCACAGAGGCAGAAGGCATTAAGAAAATGATCAGCCGTCTGGACACAGAAGAAGAAAAAGAGCTGGCGGTGAAATGTTTTGACCACTGGCATGAGTATAATCTGGTTACCAAGCCAGAGATGGGAGATCTGATCCGGGATCTGAAGGCAAAAGGCTACGGCATCTATTTATGCTCCAATGCATCTGTACGTATGCTTACCTGCTATAAAGAGGTCCTTCCGGCAGTAGAATGTTTTGACGGTATCTTATTTTCCGCAGAGGTGCTGTGTTTTAAGCCCCAGAAAGAGATGTACGGACATTTCTTTGACCGTTTTGGCTTAAAACCGGAAGAATGCTACTTCATTGATGATCTGCCAAACAACATTGCAGGTGCCAAAGCATGTGGTATGGATGGCTATTGTTTCGCAGATGGGGACCTGGAAAAGCTTAAGAAGACACTTTACAGTTACTGTATGCGGTAGGCACTTTTGGTACCGAAAGTGCCGTAAGATAACGTAGTGGTTGTGGGAATTTTCCGTATTTGAATGCGAAGCCACGGCAAATTCCGTTGCTGGTCATGCAACGCA
>CAVDQU010000007.1:14865-35168 GCA_963611035.1 Agathobaculum sp. | reverse complement strand
TAGGAATGGCGCCTTATATCAATGCAAAACCGGCTCAGCTGTCCGGCGGACAGAGACAGAGAGTTGCCATTGCCAGATCTCTCTGTATGAATCCGGAAGTTCTTTTGTTTGATGAACCAACCTCCGCTCTGGATCCGGAGATGGTAGGTGAAGTATTAAATGTTATGAAGAACCTTGCAAAAACAGGGCTTACCATGATCATCGTTACCCATGAGATGGCATTTGCAAGAGACGTTTCCACACGGACGATCTTTATGGATTCCGGTTTTGTAGCAGAAGACGCACCGCCGTCTGAGCTGTTTACAAATCCGAAAAATCCAAGGACCAGAGAATTCCTGAAACGTTATCTGGCCGGATGATGTTTATAAATCAATGAACATAAGCAAGTGCGCATCTTGGCACATTGCTTGAAAAAGAAGGCTGCTTTTCATACAGCAGCCGGAATGGAGGCAACATGGAAAACTTTGTAGTCACATTTGCCAGAGGCTTCGGAACCGGCGGAAAAGTGATCGCTTCCAAGCTGGCAAAGGATCTGGGCATACATTGTTATGAAAACCGTATTCTGACTCTTGCAAGCCAGTTAAGCGGACTGGATGAAGATGTATTCCAGCAGGTAAATGAAAAAATGCGTGAGACCGGCGGTTTTTCCAATTTTTTGCGGGGACTTCCCCGTGCAAAGGGCTATATCTCCAGAAATGAGGCATTTGCTTCGGATGATAAGCTGTTTGAGTATCAGAGTCAGATCATCCGGGATCTTGCGGAAAAAGAGTCCTGCGTGATCGTAGGAAAATGTGCCGATTATGTATTAAAGGATCACCCTAACGTAGTCAGCATCTATATAGAAGCTCCCCGGGCTTTCTGCGTAGCCAGAACCATCAAAAACATGGGCGTTACCCCGGAGGTTGCCAATGCGACCATTGAGCGGACGGACAAGTACAGAGCCGATTATTACAAATATTATACCCACGGAAATTACTGGACCAATCCGGTCAATTATGACCTTACCTTAAACAGTGAACGGGTAGGCGTAGACAACTGCGTGAAGACCATCGAGCAGTACCTGATCATCAAGGGGTTCATTACACCGGATATGATCCACTCAGAGGGAATACTGGAATAAAAAAGATCATGAAAAGTGGTCTGTGATCAAAGAAAATAATCAAAAAGAAAGAAAAAGCGGCAAAGACTTCGAGAGGACAAGATACCGCCAAGGAGGACAATTATTATGAAATTAGCAGATACAGGATTAACCGCACAGGACATCAAGGATAAAGTAAGCAAATACATGATCGAAACCTATGAAAGAATGGATTTTGTCTGCGAAAAGGCAAAGGATCAGTATATGTATGATGAGAACGGAGAGAAATATCTGGACTTTTATGCAGGTATCGCTGTAAACTCCGCCGGAAGCTGCAATGACAAGGTGGTAGCCGCTGTCATCGATCAGGTACAGGACGTTATGCATACCTTTAACTATCCTTATACCATTCCACAGGCACTGCTGGCTGAGAAGATCTGTACAACCATCGGTATGGATAAGATTTTTTTCCAGAACTCCGGTACAGAGGCTAATGAGGCTATGATCAAAATGGCCCGTAAATACGGCATTGAGAAGTATGGCCCAAATAAATATCATATTGTAACCGCTAAGATGGGCTTCCATGGCCGTACCTTCGGTGCCATGTCTGCAACCGGCCAGCCGGGAAATGGCTGCCAGGTAGGTTTCGGACCAATGACCTACGGTTTCTCCTATGCACCATACAATGATCTGGAGGCATTTAAGGATGCCTGCAATGAAAATACCATTGCTATCATGATCGAGCCGGTACAGGGCGAAGGCGGTGTGCATCCGGCAACTCAGGAATTTATGACAGGACTGCGCAAATTCTGTGATGAAAAGGGTATGCTCCTTCTTATTGATGAGGTACAGACCGGCTGGTGCAGATCCGGTAAGGTTATGAGCTTTATGAACTATGGCATTAAGCCGGATATCGTATCTATGGCAAAGGCCCTTGGCGGCGGTATGCCGATCGGTGCGATCTGCGCAACCGAAGAAGTAGCAAAGGCATTTACTCCGGGATCTCACGGAACCACATTCGGCGGACATCCGGTTTCCTGTGCAGCTGCTCTGGCAGAGGTAAATGAACTGTTAGACCGTGACCTTGCAGGAAATGCTGCAAAAATGGGTGAATATTTCAAGGAAAAGCTTGCAAAGCTTCCTCATGTAAAAGAAGTAAGAGGTCAGGGATTATTAGTAGGTGTTGAATTTGATGACTCTGTAGTAGCTGTTGAAGTAAAGCATGAGTGCATCCACAGACATCTGCTGATCACAGCCATCGGCGCACATACCATCCGTATGGTACCGCCGTTAATCATCACAGAAAAAGATTGTGATGAAGCCTTTGAGATCATCAAAGAATCTGTAGAAGCTCTTACTAAATAAAGAAAGAAGGTATGGTCATATGAACAGCTATTCTTTCACGATCCCGCAGAATATCACAGTAGGTGCAGGAAGCCTTGCAAAGCTTCCTGAGCTTGCTAAAAAGCTTGGAAAAAGCAAAGCATATATTATTTCCGGACCCCACTTAAATAAGATCGGTATGGTGGCTAAGTGTCAGGAAGCATTAAAAAGCGCAGGAATGGAAAGCGAAAGCTTTACAGAAACAGAGGGAAATCCAAGTACAGATACCGTAGCAAAGGCTGCAAAGGGCTTTAAAGAAAGCAAAGCAGACTTTATCGTGGCCTTCGGCGGCGGTTCTCCTCTGGATGTGGCAAAGGCAGTTGCCGTAATTGCCACCTACGGAGGAAATATTGTGGATTATGAAGGCGGCGGAAAGGTTCCCGGACCTGTGGTACCGATGATCGCTATCCCTACTACGGCAGGAACCGGCTCTGAGGTTACAGCCTTCTCCGTGATCACAGATCACAGCCGTAATTATAAGCTGACCGTGGTCAGCAACGATATCCTTCCGGCTTATGCGATTCTGGATCCACAGTTGATCGCTACGGTACCAAAGGGAACAGCAGCAGCCTGCGGTATTGATGCCATGGTACATGCCCTGGAAGCATTTATTTCAAAGGCTGCTTCTCCATTTTCCGATCTGTTTGCCAAAGAAGCTTTAAGGCTGATCGGCGGCAGCATCCGGGATTATGTGGCAGACCGGACCAATCCGGAAGCCTGTGAGGCGATGCTTACCGGTTCTCTGTTTGCCGGTATTGCCTTTTCTCATGCAAGACTGGGAGATGTACATGCTATGAGCCATCCGGTCAGCGCGTATTTTGACGTTCCTCACGGTGTGGCAAATGCGATCTTACTTCCTACGGTTGTGGAATATAATATGCCGGATGCCAAGGACAAGTACAAATATATTTATGACTGTATCTGCTCCAAGCCGATATCGGATGATGCCTTTACACCGGATATGCTGGCAGCAGAGATTCGTGTATTAAACGATGAGCTGGGAATTCCGTCTTCCCTTAGTGAAACAGGAGTTGACAGCCGTCTGTTTGATCAAATGGCAGATGATGCCATGAAGAGCGGAAACATTCAGGTCAATCCCCGCGTCACCACAAAAAATGATATCCTGAAACTGTATGCACAGGCTTTTTAACGGCAACATGAGTATTGTTTTGCCTTGTAAAGTGTGTTACAATCAACCTATCATTTATAGGGGCAAACCTGTTGAAAAACAGTGACGCAAAGCCAAGGGACTAAGGCCTGAAAAAACAGGCTATGTCAGCCGGTTACGATGAAAGAAGATAGATGAGAGCCACCTGTAAAAGATGCAGGTGGCTTTTTTTGTCAAATAAACGTTCATACAGAACGGTGGGGGGGGGGGTAATATAGATGGCAATGATAACTTATTATACCGATGTAATTATAATAACTCTGTTAGCACTTTCTGTATTTTCGGTTCTGGTTTATGAAAATGACCGGATCCGGCCAAAGGAAAAAAAGTACTTTATCCTGACCAATCTCTATATCGGAATCGCTGCGATCGCAGAGTGTGTAGGTGTCTATCTGAATGGAAATACCGATTTTCCTAAATGGGTGCTTACCGCAGTAAAGGCAGTGGATTATATTTTTACACCTATGACAGGAGGTACGCTGATCGTCCTGATGGAAACATTCGATCAAAAGAGGAAGCTTTACTGGAAGATCATGGCGGGAAACGGGATTTTTCAGATCCTGTCAGCCGTTTTTGGTCTGATGATCACAGTGGATGACCGGCACTGCTATACCCATGGTACACTTTATCCGGTATATATCGCTTTTTACTTAATGATCATTGGTCTTCTTGCAGTCAAGACACTGTCTTATGGCAAGAGATTCAGAAAGCAAAACAGAAGATCTCTGTATGCGATCATTACGATGGTTTTTACAGGTGTTGCCATGCAGAATGTGTTGGGGCATGATTGCCGGGTGGTATATCTGGCCATGGCATTTGGTGCTGTTTTTGTATTTATCCACCACAGTGAGTTTTCACAGATCCAGATGGATGATCAGATCTCAAGGCAGCAGACGATGATAGAAACCGATACATTAACAGGAGTGTTCAGCCGTTATGCCTACCTTGAGGCAAGCAAGGCATATGATGTTTGTATTCCGAAGGATCTTGCGGTTTTTCTGGTGGATATAAACGGTCTGAAAACAGTCAATGATCAAAATGGGCATGAAGCAGGAGATGAACTGATCTGCGGTGCTGCAGAGTGTATCGACGCCACCATCGGAAGAAACGGAAAGACATTTCGTATAGGCGGTGATGAGTTCGTCGTATTTGCTCTTATGACAAGAGAAGATGCTGACTATGCGCTGACGTTGCTGAAACGTAAGGCCTCTCACTGGTCGGGCGCACTGGCCGGTCAATTGAGCCTGTCTGTCGGCTATGCATTTGCCGGTGAGGAAAACTGTTCGAAAGTAGAAGAACTGGTAGAAAAAGCAGATCAGAGGATGTATGAACAGAAAAAGGCATATTATCAGATATGCGATCATGATAGAAGAAGGCGGTAGAAAAAGGAAGCGAAGCTTAAAACAGTCAGGGATATGACCGAATACAGGAGGAGAATTCTGGAATATGGATACGAAATCTAAGTTAATGATCGTGGATGATGCAGAGATAAACCGCCAGATCTTAATGGAGATTCTGGGAGATGGTTATGAGTATGTGGAGGCTGAGGACGGACGGGAAGCAGTGCATATCTTGCAGCAGGATCTGACCATAGATCTGATATTGTTAGACATAAACATGCCTCATATGGATGGCCTGCAGGTTTTGGAGCAGATGGAAAAGTTCAGGTGGATCCAGGAGATCCCGGTAATCATGATCTCTTCGGAAGAAAGAAGAGAGCTTATGGAACGGGCTTATGGATACGGGGCACAGGACTATATCCGCAGACCCTTTGATGCATTTATTGTACGCCAGCGCGTGAAGAACACCCTGGAGCTGTACAGAACTCAGAAACACTTAAAACAGCTGGTTTCGGAGCAGATTTATGAAAAAGAGAAAAATAATAATCTGATCATCGGCATTTTAAGCCATGTAGTAGAATTCAGAAACAGCGAAACCAGTGAGCACATCCTTCGTATCCGCACGGTAACAGAGCTTTTGCTGCGCAGACTGGTGCAGAAGACAGATGAGTATCATTTGTCAGATGCGGATATTTCCATGATCACAACTGCCTCGGCTCTTCATGATATCGGAAAGATCAATATCCCGGAAGCGATCATTAATAAACCGGGAAGGCTGACCAAAGACGAATTTGAGATCATGAAAACCCACGCAGCCATCGGAGGCGATATTATCTTAAAAACATCGGCAGAGAAGGAAAATCCACTGCTGCGTGTGGCATGGCAGATATGCCGGTGGCATCATGAACGCTGGGACGGACATGGATACCCGGATGGACTGCGGGGGGAAGAAATTCCTATTACCGCACAGGTGGTTGCTGTAGCAGATGTATACGATGCGCTGACCAGCAAGCGCTGCTACAAAGACGCTTATGCCCATCAGACAGCGCTTGATATGATCCTGGATGGGGAATGCGGCTCCTTTAATCCTCTTCTCTTAGCGTGTCTGCAGGAGATCGCGCCTTCTCTTCAGGCTCTGACCTCCTATGATAAAGAGGAAAACGCATACCGGTATGAAGCAGATCAGTTAGCGGCGGTGATCTTGGATAAGACGGATCCATCCCAAAGTGACCAGGCTCAGAGTCTGTTAAACTCCATACAGGAAAAAGCAGACTTTCTGGCTTCTGTATGCGGTGGAATCCAGTTTTCCTATGATGTGCGTTCCGGACTGGTGGATGTTGTGGATTGGAGTAAACCGCCGAAATACCGTCATTCCATCGTGGATGCCACAGATACGAAGCATTTTCACAAGCTGAGTGAAGAAGATCTCTGCCGTTTGAGGGAGGCAATTGAATCCACAACACCGGAAAACAGAGAATTTGCCATGAGTATCACATTGAAGTCGGGAAGTGAGGAACGCTGTTATGACCTGCATGCCCGCACACTGTGGTCGGAATTATCACAGGAGTATGTGGAGGTAGTCGGCCAGTTGAGCGAGCCGAACCCCACCAGTGCAGGCATTCCGATCCTGGACGGATTGACGGGAGACGGGATGGCAGACGGAAAAGACCTGAAAATGGCACTAAAGCAGTTAATGTATGTATTTGATATTGTCCGTCTGGTAGATCCGCTGGATGGTATCGTTCTGGAACTGGATGATGAGGGGGTTTTAAGAAAGACGGATCAGCACTGCGCGGCTTTCTGGGAAAACGGAGATACCTGTGGGAACTGTATTTCAACCCGTGCCCTGCTGCAGAAGACCCGGTTAAATAAGCTGGAATTTACCAGAAATGATATGTATTATGTGGCTTCCAAGTATCTTTGCATCAAAGGGATCCCCTGTGTCCTTGAAATGCTGTCTAAAATGGATGAAGGCCGCTGGATCGATGCAAACGGAACAAGGCTTCTGATCAATAAAAACAGTAAGGAAACAAGAGAATTGTTCTTAGATCCGGTGACAGGTGCTTATTCCAGACGGTATTTGGAATCCTATCTTCCTCATCTGGAAGGAATGGAATGTGTAGACATCATAGACGTGGATAAATTTAAGCATGTAAATGATATATACGGGCATATTGCAGGGGATATGGTGCTGAGGGAGATCGTAGCAGCCATTCAGTCCTGCATCCGCAGTACGGATATTCTGGTCCGCTACGGCGGAGATGAATTTTTGCTTCTCTTCCCTAAATTATCAGAAGAGCAGCTTTTAGAGAGAAATAAAAAGATTCAGGGTGCAGTGGAAAAGGTAGTGATCCCGGAGTATCCGGGACTGCATTTATCGGTAAGCATCGGAGGCGTATGTGACGTACATCCGTTAAAGGATGCCATTGCTCAGGCTGATAAGCGGATGTATCAGGATAAAGAAAGAGGCAAATGAAAGGGGAGTTCCTATGAAATATGAGATCGCCGGCGGAAATCTGCCGTATGTGAAGTGTCAGTTATCGGCAGGAGAGACCATTTATTGTGAATCCGGTGCGATGGCCTGGATGGATGACTGTTTTAAGATGGATACACAAGGCGGCGGCATCGGAAAGATCTTCGGACGGATGTTCAGCAATGAGCCTTTGTTTCGCAACTGCTATACGGCAAAGAGAGAGGGAGAGATCGCCTTTGCATCCTGTTTTCCGGGAACGATCCGGGCGGTAGAGATACGTCCGGGACGAGATCTGATCGTACAGAAAAGCGCGTATCTTGCCAGCGAAGCCGGAGTAGACATGAGTATTTATTTCCAGAAACGGCTGGGAAGTGCCTTTTTGGGCGGAGAAGGTTTTATCATGGAGCGTTTTTCCGGCAGCGGAATCTGTTTTCTGGAGGTGGATGGTTCCGCAGAGGAATATACGCTGGCAGCCAATGAGCGCAAGATCGTCAGCACCGGAAATCTTCTGGCCATGGACGCCAGCTGCCGTATGGATATCCAGAGCGTTGGCGGTATGAAAAATGTTCTGTTCGGCGGAGAAGGCTTTTTTAACACGGTGATCACCGGCCCGGGACGTATTATTTTACAGTCCATGCCGATCCAGGTGACAGCAAGGGCACTTTATCCCTATATGCCGAATATCGGATCCGGAAATGGTTCCGGTAATCAATAGGGAACAGGTCAGATCTGTCCCACGTTTGTCCTACAGCCTGTGGTATACTAAAGTCACGATAAGAGAAATACATGCAGATAAAAATCAGGAAAGAGCGGTATAAGAGGACATGGTTCCGGAAAGGAGTAGTATATGGAGTCTACGAGAGATTATTATGAAGCCCTTATGAAGAAAAAGTATAGGGAACTTTTCAAAAATCAGATTGAGGCGCAGGGACCAATCGTGATTTCAGATGAGAAGCTGGAAGAAATGCTGGAGAAAGTGAAAGAAGATCTGGACCGCGCAGAACCGAAAAAGAGTCAGCTGAAAAAGAGGTTCAAAAAGTTTTGTGACGAACAAAGAACCATGAAAAGGAGAAGAGAATCGCCGCAAAATCTTGCTTACGACAATAAAAGCCGGGAAATCTTTGGAGATGGAGACAAATATGATCAATATAAGAAGAACCGGAATGAATTTTTGAAGTCCTATTTAAAGGAAATAAAAAAGGGGATTGCATGGGAAAACACCAAACGGTCACTAGAGAAGAAACTCGGAAAAGATATAACGTTACCTACAGTGCGCTGGAGAGATTTTCTGATCAAGGAAGATGGATCCGCTGAAAGCCAGAAACATAATGAAGAATTATATGAGCTGCTTGCACTGGGAAGCGGTAGGATCCGTAAGGATGAATTTATCCAGTTGCGGAAAGAGCATTATAAGACTTTGCCGAAGAATCCTCTGGATGACAAAGAGGCTGAAAATAAGGCCAAAGAAGAGAGCGAACAGATTGGCGAACGCATTTGGGAGATGGTGAAGGAAAAGCTGGATGCTACGAAGGAACAGCGAGAGAAGGTACCTTCCTATGCTTCCTATATCTTAAGCGGAAAGGCAGGAAAAAATGGATATCCTACGCTGAAAGAGTGCCACCGCATTATAGATGACAGAGACATGGGCCTTTTGTGGGATCTTCAGAGGATTTTTGACGACATTAGCATCTATGGAGGTCTGAAGAATCCGGAGGCAGTGAAAAAGTTTATGCGGGACAGTCAGGCAAAAGGACAGATTCTTTCTGACAGTCTGCAACAGGCAGAACTTGCGTCAAACTTTTATTTCTCTATGGTGGATCCGTTTAAGCTGATTGAAAGAAAAAAACCAATTCAGTTCGAGTCACCGTCAAAAGCCACAGGAACGCATGATGAGAAAATGAGAACTGCATTTTCAAAGACCTGCAGCGCTCTGCAAATTCAATACAGCACGACAAGCATAGATGATGCTGTAAAAGCCTTTGGACTGAGACTGGAAGACCAGAAGATCACTTTTCCGGGCAAAGACTCCTATATGCATGTGGTACGTCGTGAAACAAAGAATGATCAGAATCAGACCGTGGTTCAGACGGCAATCGTGCACCTGGCAAAAATGACGGATGAGGGTCCAATGGTTTTATATACAACAGGTCCGGAAGAACTGGTCAATGACGGATTTGAGGAATCGGTGAAGGGATTTATGGATACCTGTAAGGATTGGGATCGTGAACACCGTACTTCGAGTTATTTTGAAACAATGCGTAAGGCGTTAGAGAAGTTGGAGGACAGGAAACTGATAACGCATCCAAATCCGAAAGAAATCAGCACCTTGAAAGCGCAGTTGGAAGCCCTTCGGGATACTTCAAAAGACTATCTTGACTACAAAACAGAGCAGCGTCATGGAGAACATTTCAGATACGGGTTTGAGAGGAAGCGCGTGAAGCTTGCAAAAAAGATGAATGAATTTGCAACAAAGAAGCTGAAAGAACTCCAGTATGTGAAAGAACATATAGATACCTTAGCGCTTGCTGAGGCAAAAGAAAAAGAATTGAAAGATGATCCGGATTATCAGGAGAAAAAGAACAACGGATTTAAGGGAGGTGCACTGAGTTATTTAAGAGAAAAAGAGGAAGCGGCTATAAGAGAACAGAAGTCCCGTGAACGTCAACTGCGTGAGCAGGCGGAAGCTGAGGAAAGAGAGAAGAGAAGACTGGAAGAGGAAAAGAAGAAGAAAGTGGAGCGAAAGGAACTCTTCTCAAAGATTACGGGCATGAAAAATAGTTGTGAAAACCTTTCAAAGGAGCATGATCCGGCAAAGGCTCAGATCGAACGGTATATCAAAGATGTAAAAGCCCAGAGAGAAGGATTAATGGCTGAGGCAGGAAGGGCCAAGAATAAAGAGGAGTCAGATAAAGCCTTTGATAAGCTAGAGGATCAGGCAAAGCATATGTTAGCGGGAAGAGTCATTGAGAAGATGCTGGCGGATGAACAGACTGCATTTAAGGAGAATCCGAATGCAGACAGCACGGTCCATGAGCTGGTCAACGGAGGAAAACTCAATGAATTGACAGAACTGCTTTTTCAAGATGCAAGTTTTAAAGCTGAGTGTGCAAAGCGTGATTATGAGTTTGGTTATACGGAAGCCGGTTATAGTCGGATGGAAAAGAATCTTGAAAGCCCGTGGAGAGTATCCAAGACATTTCGCGATGATCTTGCCAAGGCAGCAGAAGAGCAGAAAAAGGAAGCTGCTTTGAAGGAAGATCCGAAAGAAGAACAGGTAAAGGAAGAACCGGCAAAAGAAGAACCGATTAAAGAAGAACCAGCTAAGGAAGAACCAATTAAAGAAGAGAAAAAAGAAGAGGAGAAACGCAGTCCGGTCGAGGGAGGTTTCAGGGGACTGCTGAAGGAAGCAGGAAAGCATCCTAAGGAATCTAAAGTGAGCCATCCTGCAGTTTCTACTGAAAATGTCATAAACATAAAAAAGGATCCCGTAAACGCAAAAGGCTGATAGAGGTCGTAGCATTGTCCTACAGTTGTCCCACATCCTGTAGTATACTAAAACCACGATAAGAGAAATGCATGCAGATAAAAACAAGAAAAAATTGTAAGAGGACATGGTTTAGGAAAGGAGTACTGTATGGGATATACAAGAAACTATTATGAAAAACTTTTGAATCAAAAATTTCAGGAACTCTATCGTAATAAGGTTTCTGAAGAAGGAATGGCTGCCATTACCGATCAGGATCTGGCAAAAGTCCTGGAGGAAGTAAAAAAAGACCTGGATCAGGCAGAACCCAAAAAGAGTCAGCTGAAAAAAACATTCAAGAAGTTTTGTGATGAGCAGACCAAATTAAAAAGAACGGAATCACCGAAAAAACTTGCTTATGATGAAAAAAGTCAGAAGCTCTTCAAAAGTGGGGATAAATATGAACAATACAAGAAGAATCAGAACGCATTTTTAAATTCCTGCTTACAAGGCATAAAAAAAGAGATCGCATGGGATACAGCTCTCCGTTCTCTGGATTTGAAGGATGATAAGGGAAATAAAGTGCAGCTGGAGTCTGTCCGTTGGAGAAATTTCCTGATTAAGGAAGATGGCTCCGACAAAAGCCGGAAGCATAATGAAGAATTCTGTGCGTTGCTGGCATTGGGAACTAAGGTTATTTCACCAGAACAGTTTATCCAACTGCGAAAAAAACATTATATGAGTATGCAGGGAGGAGCGCTTTCTGATGAAGCGGCAGAAAAAAAGGCAAGAGATGAGAGCGAACGGGTTGGTGAGCGCATTTGGGAAATGACGAAGGAAAAGCTGGAGGAAACCAGGGAACAGCGTAAGAATGCTCCTATCTATGCTTCCTATATCTTAAGCGGAAAAGCTGGGATGCAAGGATATCCGACAGTGGAAGAGTGCCGTCGTGTTGTAGATAACACGGATCTGGTATTGTTATGGGGGCTTCAGAAATTGTCTGAAGATATCACAAAATTCGGAGGACTGAAGAATGAGAATGAAATAAGAAAATTCATGCTGGACGGCCAGATCGCCGGAAATAATGTAAGTATCAGTAAGGAACAGGCAGAGATAGCAGCAAACTTTTATTTCTCTATGCTGGACCCGTTTAAGCTGATCGACAGAGAAAAAGCGATCAATCTGGAAATGCCGTCAAATCCAAAGGGAACCTATGACGAGGAAATGAGAAAAATATTTTCCCAGGATTGTTTTAGTCAGAAAAATCACAAGGATGCGTTGATTGAAATGGCTATAAAACCTTTTGGTCTGCATATGAAAAAGGATCAGATGATTCTGTTTCCGGATAAGGATCCGGCTATGCGTGTGATCCGACGTGAAACAATTGACGATCAGAACCGGAAAATCGTACAGACTGCAATCGTGCGTTTGCCGGAATTGACAGATGATGCAGGACCGATCGTTGCACGTACAACAGGACCGGAAGAACTGGTCAATGACGGATTCGAAAAATCCGTGAATGGATTTATGGATACCTGTAAGGACTGGAGCCGTGAACATCGTACTTCCGATCAATTTGAAAGAATGCGTGAAGCATTGGAAAAGCTGAAGGACAAGAAACTTCCTTACAGACCTCAAAAAGACGAGCTTCATGAATTACAGACCAAGCTTGAAGCACTTCGGGACCGTTCGAATGAGTATCTTGCCTATAAAACAGCGCAGCGCCACGGTGGACATTTCAGATACGGTTTTGAGAGAAAGCGAGTGAAGCTTGCAAAAAAGATGAATGAATTTGCAGCAAATAAGCTGAAAGAGCTCCAGTATGTAAGAGAACACATAGAAACAGTGGAACTTGCAAAAGAAAAGGAAAAAGAGCTGAAAACAGATCAGGTATATCAGAAGAAACTGCAAGATGGATATGAAGGAGGTGCGTTGGGCTATTTAAGAGAGAAAGAAGAAAATGCAATTGTAGAACAGAATCGGCGCCTGGAAGAGCAGAGAAGACAGGAATTAGCTGAAGCAAGAAGAGCAGAAGAACTAAAAGAAGAACAGGAGAAAAAAGAGAAACGAAAGAAGTTCTTCTCAAAGATTACGGAAATGAAAAATGGCTGTACGGAGCTTTCAAAAGACCATGGTCCGGCAAAGGAGAAGGTCGGCAGGTATATTGAAACAGAAAAAGCCAAACGCTCCGAGTTAGTTGCCGAAGGGAATAATGAGGATCTGAAGGAAGAAGAACTGGAACAGCTGAACCAGAAAAAGAAGGATCAGGTGTATCATCTGGCAGCAGGACGAGTGATCGAGAGGATGCTGGAGGACGAACATACGGAACTTGAAAAAAATCCAAATGCAGATAGTACGATCCATGAGCTTGTTAACGGAGGAAAGCTGGAAGATCTGGCAGAGTTGATTGTCCAGAACGAGTATTTTCAGAATACAATGCATAATAGGAAAGATGGTAGTACAGACAGCAGCTATAGGCTGATTGAAACGGAGGGTAGTTATCCATACTATGTATCCAAGTCATTTAGAGGTGATCTTGCCAAGGCTGCAGCGGAACAGAAAGAAGAAGCTGCTCTGGGGGACAAACCAAAAGAAGAGCCGATGAAAAAAGAAGAACCGATTAAAGAAGAACCGATTAAAGAAGAAAAGGAACCTGTAAACGATGTGAATGAACGCATTCCGGTTGCGGGAGGCATCAAGGGACTGCTGAAGGAAGCAGGAATGAATCCTAAGGAACATAAAGTGAACCATCCTGCATCTTCTGTCGAAAATGTCAAAAAAAAGGATGTCGTAAACGTAAAAAGCTGATCGAGGTCGTATCATTGTCCTACAGTTGTCCCACATCCCGTGGTAAGGTATGATCAGATACAGAAAGATTCCGAGAGAACATCAGGAAACGGAGGGAGACAGGTATGAGCCGGTATACAGACCTTATGAAAAAAAGCGAGCGGACATTCGACGAGAGACAGGAGCTTTTTAAACTTGTCTTAGAAGAGTATGACCGGGAAGAGCGCCGCCTGAGCAAACTCCCCATTGATGCAAAAACGAGACAGGAATCTTTGTGGAATGTGATCGATGCCCATCAGGATATTCTGGAAAATCAATTGAAGGAGTATGGATCCTTTTTGAATGTTGACGACTTTGGAGACGATGTGACGGAAGGCCGCATGTGGAAGGAATACAACAACCTGCAGGCCTATAGAAGCAGACAGGAAAAGACTTTTGCCTCCAAAGGAGCCTTTGACGGAAATATCATAAGCACAGGTGTCTCTCAGAATGAACCGGAGGAAACACAGACTCCTGAGGATCCGAAAGAGGATAAGACACCGGTACAGTTGGATGAGGAAACCAGACAGTTTCTGAATATGAAGGAGTGGACGGTGATCTCCAAGAGCGATCTGGTTGATGGAAAAAATGCGCTGTCTATGAAAAAATGTGATTATGCATACAGCGTAGCCGGAGATAAGACCATCACACCGGAGCAGCGAAAAGCTCTTTATCAGTTCCACCACTGGATGCGCAAGCACAATGCCACTGCAAAGCTGAAATGGGCCGGATTGGGATATAAGGGGTCTGCTGTTGATTTTTCAGAGCGGTTTATGAGACTTCCTGCCAGAGTCCAGCTGAAAGCCCTTTATCTGGTGGAAACCAACAACCGGAAGCGTCCTCACGAGGAGATCGACAATGCGGTTTCCCAGGATTATGTTCCTGATTATGACAAATTAAAGAAAAGAATGACTTCCAATTTCCTGTTTGTCCGGAAATACCTGAACGGAAGCCGTTACTTCTGGCATAAGCTGGAACAGGCAGCCAATCTTGCAAATGAAGAAAAATCAGTTGAAAAACTGAGACAATTTACAGATGCAAAAAAGGAAAATCCGGATGTAAAGGCTTCCCGATTTTTCCTGCCGAAGGATAATGCCTTTGGTTTTCTGAAACAGCTTCGGGCACAGGTTGAGCAGGCCAGTCTGGATCTTGAACATGGAGAAAATGGTAAATCCCAAAAACAGAAAAAAGAAGAGCTTAAGGAACGCAAAGACGCTCTGCGGGATTATGCTCTTTTGGTAAAAAGTATCTGCCGCCTGACAGAATTTAAGGAAACGCAGACAGATACAAACGGGAAACTGGGACCGGCGGCTCAGAAAAAACTGGCAGATATCCTGCAAAGCATTGAAAATGTCAGAAAAAAACTTTTAGAAAACAAGCGTTTTCTTGAGGATTATCAGAATTATTTTAACCGGCAGAGCGGTGATCTTGTCGGGTATTCAGCACTTGGTACCGGTTTGGGAACGGCTATGTATGAGCTGATCACGGAGACACCGCCCAATCCGTATATCAGCTCATCCGTCAGTCTGGCAACCCTTCCGTCTGCTCTGATGAATTGTATCGATGCCGTCAGGACCATGTTTAACGGCGCAGATGCGGCGGAGAAGACCATGGGAGTAATGGACTTTCTGTCAAGCACTGCTGCGGTGGGAAGCAAGGGGATCACAGCTGCGAATCTGGTTACAGAGGTGGGAAGTGTAGCTTCCAATATAGGAACGTATCTTGGTACCGGTGCAGTTGGAGTCTCAACGGCTGTCAATGCAGTGAAGTCTATCCGTTCCCATGGGAAAATGAAAAAAGCAGATGACTTATATAAGAGTTTTACTATACTTGATGCGAATCTTCAAAAAGAGATTGATCAGCTGAAAACGGATGACAAGAACAGGGAAATTGCAGAAGATCTGGAAAAAATGAAGAGAAGGACTCTCTGGACTACTCTGGATCATGCATCGAAGCTGATTAAACATGATAAAAAGAGAGAATATCGTTCCAACCTGCGTAGACTGGCGGCTTCTGCACTAAACTGTATTTCAAATGCAGTGGGATATGTGGGAAATACGATCTTATCCTGGTGCGGTGTAGGAGGCAGTGGTTTAGGCGGTGTAGGAGGCACGATCAATGATATGCGAGATAATGTGCTGGAGAAGCGGAGAAACAAAGAATACATCGAAACAGAGTATCCGATCACAAACGGACAGCGTATTGCGGCGATCAGCAACTACAGAAAACAGCTGGAAAACTATCAGGTGGGCAGTACGGAATGGAAGGAGATCTGGGAGATTCTTTCTGACAAGGAAAAGCTGGATAACAGGATCCGCAACATGCAGGCCGGAAACCATGTCCGTGCGAACCAGGAAGGCCTGCGCAACGCCATTTATCAGCAGTACAGCGATACCATTGCAAAAGAGGCCGCACAATTCGAAGCGTTCGATGACGAGGAATCCATGTCGGACCTGTCTGAACAGAAAATACCGGAAGATGAAGACCGGAAGGAACAGAAAAGCCGGACAGCGGAATATGAAAAGCAGGCCCGTCAGCTGATGTCAGGCTATTCGGATCTGTTGAAGCTTAAGAAAACAGAAGAAAAGAAGCAGGTAAAAGCAGAGAGGGAAGACACTTTATGGATAAAAAAGAATTGTCAAAACGCCGGAAAAAGCTTTTAAATAAGATTTGCGAAGCCTATCTGGAAAACGATGTGGTGGCAGCGATGGCACCGGGAGAAGAAATGGGAAGTACGGATATGCTTCTCGTACAGCATACAGATGCAGGAAATGAGATCGATGAGATCCTGGGAACCTACTATTTTCTGCCTGCCCCGGAAAATATGGGTCCCTTCCAGTATTTTGTCAGCACACTGACTCTTTCTGAGGAGATTTCAAAGCAGGTTCAGGAAACACTGGAAGCTGCGGTGACAGTGATCAACAAATTGATCTCCTTTGGCACCTTTACCCTAAGCCCGGATAAGACGGTGCTTTCCTATCGCCATGTAGCTTTGCTTGCAGATGATACTGCTGAAGATATCCTCTCTCTGACCGTACAGGCAACAATGATGAACGCACTGTCTGAGGTGGCTGTCTGGTCCGATGAGCTGGATGAGCTGGAATATGGAAGGATTACCTACGAAGAATTTCTGGCACACTGCCGTGAATGGAAAAATTTATTTATGAAATAAAGATGTGCCCTGATGTAAGAAAAATGCATCGGGGTACATCTTTTTATTAGTTTACGGATTTTTTACATAGATTTTTCGCATGGAAGCGATTGATTTTGTCCCACATTTGTCCTATAGTGTGTGTTATATTCAGGATACAAGGACAAGATAAGAGGAGGTTTCTTATGCCAAAGGAAGTAATTAATGCAGGCGGAAAATATTCCGCAGAGCAGGATAAATTAAAAAATACCGTATGGGAAATGTTCCATGAGCTGCTGAAGAATTTTAAAGATCGTATGGAAAATGATCCAACGGCTGAAAAGACTGTGGAGGAAAAAATAGCCGCACAAGGATTAATATCCAATCTGGAAAAGCTTCTTGAGCAGATGAGCAGCGAGTACCAGCGGCGCAACCAGATGGGAAATTACCTTCCTATGAAGAAGGGAACATATAAGGAACTTAAAGACTCATTTAAAACATGTCTGAAGGAGGCAAAGGGGCTTTCCGGACCACTGGCACAATCAGAGGAAGCCCGTGCGTTAAGGTCAGCTTTGGCAAAAGGGCGAAATGCAATGACAGCTCTTGATAAAAGTAACCTTCCGTCCCTGGCTCAGGCCTTATCCGGTCTGACTCCTTCTACCATACGTCTGGTAAATACCGACATCAGAAAGATGGAGGGGGGAATGAACAGCCGTATGGCGGTGAAGTATACCGATGAGCTGGGAATTGTCCATGAGGGATTTCTGACAAAAGAGGAAAAAGCCCGGTCTTTACCGGATGAACTGAAGGCTGCTGCTGAGGAGGTTGCAAAGAAATATCCGCAGTATGCAGATGCGATCCGCACTTCTGTAGCAGATAATAGCTTTTTGGACGCATTGAGGACGCAAAATCCCAGAATTTGGAATCGATATTACAATTCAGGCAATCATCCATGGTTGAACCAGTTAGAGGGACCGCAAAAAAAAGAGATTTTTAAAGATCTGGCAGAAAAAGTGTATTTGGCTTTGAACAAAAATGCTATATTAAAAGGAGCCGGCATCCGGCCTGGAAGTAAACTGGCACGAAGAAACGGGGCGATGAGTGATGTTGCAAGACTTCTGGGCTTTCCGCAGCTGTTAGCAGAAAGCCGTCGGGTGACGATCGAACAGAATGGGGAAAAAATAGACGGTGTCATGATGGAAGCTGCTGACATGGAAGCATTGGACAACGTATATATGAACCCGGATTCTCCGTTTTTTAAGGTGAATGAAGATCAGTTTAACAGTGAACCGCTGCTGCGCTCTCTGGCAGATCTGCAGATCCTGGATTTCCTTTGCGGAAATATAGACCGGCATAAGGCTAATTTTTTCACCCGCTTTGACCTGTCTGATCCGGCACATCCAAAGATCACAGGTGTTCAGGGAATTGATAATGACACCAGTTTTGGAGAGATCACCAAAGGAGGAATAGCCAGTCTTGCAAAGGCAGACAATCTGAAGATCATTACTCCTGAGATGGCAGATGCAGTAACTAAGATGGATAAAGAGGATCTGGATGAGATTTTAAGAGATTACGGTCTGTCCGAGAAAGAAATTGAAGCTGCAAATTCCCGTCTGGGCACATTAAAGGGTTACATATTTAGAGGAGAATCAAGCAGAAATAACGAACTGCTTTACAGAAAAATGGACGGCGATGTACCGTATACATATATACAGAATAGAAAAGGTACGATCCATATTGTAGAGGCTGATGAGTGGAAAAAACTTACGATCCAAAGTCTTGCTATGATAGGTGTCCAGAAGGATGGAGACGGTAGGGGAAATATCTTCAACGAGATGGAAAAACAGCTGGAAACAAAGCGGGATCTGGAGGAGAAGAATCAGTTTACCAGGGAACGGAAGATGCAATATGCAGAACAGGATGTCTCCGGTGCGTTGGGACGGATCCGGGAATCTCTGGAAGGGGAATATGAAAAGGTCCGCAAAATGAAGGAACTTCTTGCAGGAAAATGCAAGGAAGACAAGGGCGGACATCAGGAATTTACCAATCTGGCAGTTGCAGTCAACTTCCTGAATGAGAAATACGAGAAAGTTCTTAAAGATACAGCCCATGTCCGTACAATGGACGATGCCACCATAGAAAAGCTGGATGCTTTTTACAAAACACTGTCAGATCAGCGGGAAGAGCTTTTAAGAAGAGCATCCGCCTATGAGAACAGCCATACGGGACTGCGCTTTAGCCCTATGGGACGGGGGCGTAAGGAGCTTGCAGAAAGCTTAAGAAAATTTGTTGCACCGGAAAAGAAGATGAGTCAGAAGCTTTATGATCAAAACAAAGTTGAGATCAAAGAAGGACTTTCTGCTTTGCAGGGAAACAATATGATCGACAAAGAGACCGGAGTAACCGTAAGAGTCGGGAAAGATGCCTATGAGAGCGCTCCTGCAGCAGCCAACCAGCTGGGAGGTCTGATGGAAAGCACCATGCGTCGAAATGTAGAAAAGCACTCCCGTTCGGGAGAAACCTATGATCTGGGTGTTAAGGCTTTAGCAGCGCAGAAACGGTTGTGGAATTACAGCCAGTCTCATGAGGTGAAGATATTGGATTCTGAGAATAAAGAAAGTGCTATGAACGAAGAGGGGAACGAACGAATCGCTATGTCTATCGATGAACTGATAGAGTATGAACCCCAGAACCGTAAGGATGTCAGTGCGGATGTAAAGGCAATCCTGGATTTTGTAGGAAAACAGAGTTCATCAGCGAAAAAGAATATCCTGTCACGCATGAAGAATGGCGATGTTCAGAGTCTTTCAAGCTCAGCAGATAAGAAAAGTATTGAAAAGGAACAGACTTTCATCGGTAAAAACGAAATGCGGATCAATCCGAAATCCATGACACCGAAGGAAGCCCTGAGTTTTCTGGGAATGGTATTTGAGCAGGAAGCCAAGATCGCAAATCCAGAAAAAGCAAAAGGGAAACCTGCACCGGCAAAACAGAAGGGAAAAGGATAAAAAAGCGGTACAATGATTGGCTTTTGTCCCACATTTGTCCCATAGACTGTGCTATACTCAGGGTGAAAGAAAAGAAAAAGAGTAGAAAATGATGAGGTTCACTGGGACAAGGAGGGATGGGATATGCCAAGACCGAAAGTTTATGATAAAGATCTGTATGCAGATGTCCAGAGAGAATTGGAGCGCAAAAGTGAAAAAGAAAAAGCGGACTTCATGGTAGATCTGTTTCTGCTAAAGGACCACACAGAAGGCGAACAATATGAAACGCTGGATAAGATCAGGGGAGAGTACCTTTTTCCTGAAAATCAGGATGGAGAGTTAAATAAGAAGTTATTTGAAAAACGCTTGGATCTTCTGCAAAGAACGATCATTGAAAGAACACTTATTCCGCAGGGAAAATTTTCACTGGCGCACCCGGAAAACAGCAAAAGAGG
>CAVDQU010000007.1:0-14855 GCA_963611035.1 Agathobaculum sp. | reverse complement strand
CCTGATCAATTTGAACCAGGAAAAGCGACAAGAACTGTTTAGAAGTTATGGAAAAAAATCTCGTGAAATGCAGGAAATCATCCGGGAAGGAATGTTTTATCGCGGAAATGACGTGGATGTATACCGAGATATGACAAAGGAAGAGAAAGCACGTCAGAAGCAATTAGAGAAAAATGATCCGTTCATGAAACGAATAGATGATGATAAGGAATTATATGCAAATGCAAGATATGAAGCCTTTCTGGATCTGGAACTGGATTATATCAATCCAAAAAGTCGGGAAGCGATTCAGAAGAGTATGATCTCATGTCAAAGAGAGTTTTGGGAGGATAAGGACTGGGAGCCGGATGAATCAAGGAAGAAGCTGAAAAAGGAATTGTCACCTCTTGCAGATGATATGGCAGAAGATCTGAAGAAGATCAGCGGGTTTCGCCTGACAAATTCAAAGCAGTTCAATAACCTTCTGAATGATATGACAAAGCTGACTGCAGATTTAAAGAAAAGTGACAGTACGAAAAAGTGGTCAGAATTAAAGAAGACACTGGAAAAATGCAAAGAGGACTGCAAAGCTTATCAGAGTAAGACCCAGGGGAAACGTAAGAGTCCCACAGGCAAACTCAGACAGTCCATGGTCAATGACATGGATACCTTTATCGATTATGCGTTAAGAAAGGTCGAGGAAATCGATAAGAAGGGACCGAAAAGGTCATATAATGCCCAGATGCGGGGAGCAAAAATGAATATTGCCCAGCTGTCCGGTGCGGATAACGGACTGAAAAGAACCAACACGATCAGCAAGAAGTCGGAAAACAGCATGAATAAGGATACGATAGGCAGATCGAAATCCTTCTCATAAGATTTAAGAAACAACAACCAGGAGAAACAAAATGGATAGCTTCACGGGGCGGATGTTCCGCCAATTATGGATACCTGCCATGTTCTCATCCTTAGGATGGGCCTTCAGTGACATGGCGGATGCGGTGGTGGTCGGACAGCAACTGGGCACAGTGGGGCTGGCGGCGATCGGATTGATCTTGCCGGTTTACATGATCAACTGTATGGTGGCCCATGGCTTAGGACTGGGCGGCTCGGTCCGTTACTCCCGTCTGGCCGGTCAGGGAGATATGAAAGAAGCGGCAGAAAGCTTCAACGGAGTGATCGCACTGGCCCTGATCCTCAGTATAGCTACGGCGGTGCTGGGCAGTATATTCATGCAGCCGCTGTTAGCGGTACTGGGAACAAGGCCGCAGGATGGGGCTTTGTATACCGCTACAAGGGCATACCTGCAGATCCTTGTGGCAGCCACTCCCCTTTTTTATCTGTCTAATATTTTTAATTATTATCTGCGCAATGACGGAAGTCAGCGCCGGGCCGGTATCGGTTCCGTTGTGGGAAATCTTTGTGATATCGCCCTGAATATCCTGCTGGTGCTGGTGTTTCATATGGGAACACGGGGCGCCGCACTTTCTACAGCACTGGGGCAGATTATCACCATCTGCATCTATCTGCCCGGATTTTTCGAAAAAGGACATACCTTACATTTTGCCCAGCCGCAATATGAAGAGATCAAACAAGCAGCCAGGTCGATGTGTTCCGGCCTGGCTACATCCGTGCAATACCTTTATCAAATGATCTTCTTTCTCATCTGCAACAACCTTCTGCTGCGGCTGGGGGGAGAAAAGGCAGTAGCCGTATTTGATCTGATACAAAATACATCTTATCTTCTTCTTTATCTGTACGAAGGAACCGGCCGTGCCATGCAGCCGATCTTATCCACCTATCAGGGGGAACACAATAAGCAGGGAAAGAAAAACGTGGTACGTCTGGGCTTTTTAAGCGGACTGTGCGCAGGAGGTGTGCTGATCGCACTGGTGGAGCTGTGGCCTAGGGGGCTTTGTCTGCTTTTTGGAACAGCAGGGACTTCTTCTGAGGCACTGTCTGTCATTGCCCTGCGCTTTTACGGCGTGGCGGCGTTTTTTGCCGGGATCAATATCCTGCTTTGCAGCTATTATCAGGCCTGTGAAAATGAGAAACCGTCCTTTCTGTTAGAAACACTGCGGGGAGCCATCCTGCTCATTCCACTTACCTTTTTGTGCTACCATCTGGGATTGACATATTTCTGGCTGCTGTTTCTGTTGACAGAGGCGGGAGCACTGGCACTGTTTCTCCTTGCAGGCACCGGCGGACGGTTTAAAAAGAAGGAACTGTCAGAAGACCGCATTTTTCAGCGGACGATCTTCAGCAATGCCGTGGATGTGGTGGATGTAAGCCGGGAGCTGGAAGCCTTTTGTGAACACTGGGGGGCCGACGCAAAGCAGCAGATGTTTGCCACTATGACGGTAGAGGAGATCGGAATGGCCATTTTGCAGCATGGATTTAAAGGGCGGACAGACGGTTATATCCAGATTACCGCGATCATGAATGAGAACGGCCTTTTAGAACTGCATCTGCGGGATGACGCCAAAGAGTTTGATCCCTTTACCATGCAAACGAAAAAAGCCAGTGCAGAGGGAGATTTCGATATGGACAGCATGGGCGTACTGGTGATCAAAGAAAGTGCCAGAGAGTTTTCCTACCGGCACTATCAGGGCTTTAATACACTTGTGATAAAGTTGGGTTAAATACGAAGCGGGCTGGTGGATTTATGAAAGTGGTTTATTTTGGAAGTGATGTATTTCTTTCCTGTTTTGAATATTTTTTGCAGGAGCATGAAGTGCTGGAATTGTATACATATCATAATGACGAAGACTATTTTTCGGAGTATACTATAGTTAAAATGGCACGGGAACGGGGGATTCCTGTTCATTATGAGGCCATAACCTCTCAGGAGGTGGTAAAACTTTTTACAGAAGAAGGGTGCGGACTGCTTTTTTCAGCAGAATATGACCGTCTGGTACCGGTTCCCGAGGATCTGCCTGCTTTTCGCGGCATCAATATCCACAATTCCCTTCTTCCTCAGGGACGCAGCTATTATCCCATTGAGGCAGCTATGGAACGGGGGCTTAGCTGCACCGGAGTGACCATGCACAAGCTGGCACCGCGACTGGATCAGGGAGATATCCTTATGCAGCATGAGGTAGAGATTTCTCCGGAAACGGACAGTATCGATGTATATCTGTGGTGTGCTGCCTATGCCAGAAAAATGACAGAGAAGATCATGGGTGATCTGGAAGGCTATTGGCATCGGGCGCTGCCTCAAAAAGAGAAAACACCTTACTGGAAACGGCCGGATCCACCGCTTTTGACATTGGAACATACCATGACCCGTGCGGAAGCACTGGACATGTTTAAAAAATATAACAGCATGACACAGGTAATGTTTGAGGAGGAATGGTTTTATGTGACGGGAATGCAGACCGGGACGGCACCCCTTGAGGGAGAGGGGCGCAGACTTTCCCATGGGATGCTGCTTTATCCCGTCAGTGACGGATATTTACGTCTGAATGTCCGGATAAAGGAGGAAAAGGAATGAATACAAAAGGGAATATGAGAAAGAAACGCCATTTGCAGGCCAAGCTGCTGCTTGGTCTTTTTGTAATGGCAGTGATCCTGCTGGTGGTGCTGACACCTGCCATTACCCAGCGGTACCGTATATGGATGGAGGGGTATTATTCAAAGCTTGCTTTTTCTCAGGCTTCCATTGCGGCAAAGTATATTGACGGTGACCGGGTGAAGCAATATTATCTCACCGGAAAAAAGGATAATTATTATGAGACGGTCCGTCAGTATCTTCGCACGGTAAAAGAGCAGGTAGAACTGAAATATTTCTATGTGGTTGTTCCGCTGGAAGATGAGATGTTCTATATCTGGGATGTAGGCTCTGATGGGGACCACGGTGTGCAGGATCTGGGAGAAACAGACTCCTATTACGGCGGCGGAAATGAAGTGATGCACAAGGCCTTTGCTGCTGACGCAGAGCAAAACATCCTCATTACGAACAATGATGAATACGGTTATCTGGCATCTGCCTATGTGGCGATTCTTGACAGCAGCAATACGCCGGTGGCTTTGGCCAGCGTGGACGTGTCCATGGATATGATCGACGAGCAGATCCGTTATTTTCAGATCACGACGCTGATCATCATGGTGCTGGTGCTGATCCTTTCCGACATTTTATATTATTTTTATATCCGAAAAATCCTTATCAACCCGTTAGGTACGCTGCATCGGGCGGTAAGAGGCCTGATGGAAAATAAAAAGGAAGCCTTAGAGGATTTTAAAGTGGAGGTACATACGGGGGATGAGCTGCAGGAGCTGGCGGATTCCTTCCAATACATGGTAGTTGAGTTAAATGAGTACATCCATAACCTGAACCGGATCACGGCAGAAAAGGAGCGCATCGGTGCAGAGCTGGATGTGGCAAGGCATATTCAGGCGTCCATGCTTCCCTGTGTGTTCCCGGCATTTCCGGAACGGCATGAATTTGATGTTTACGCATCCATGACTCCGGCGAAGGAAGTAGGAGGAGATTTTTATGATTTCTTCCTGGTGGATGATGATCATCTGGCGCTGGTAATGGCAGATGTGTCCGGAAAAGGTGTTCCGGCGGCGCTGTTTATGATGATCTCCAAAACACTGATCAAATCGGCAGCCCAGAACGGCCTTTCTCCCAAGGCGGTACTTGAAAAGGTAAATAACCAGCTGTGTGAAAATAATGACGCAGAAATGTTTGTAACTGTATGGTTAGGCATTCTGGAAATGTCTACAGGAAAGCTTAAATGTGCCAATGCAGGTCACGAGTACCCGGCTATTATGCGTGAGGGGGGGCAATATGAGCTGTTTAAAGACAGGCACGGCTTTGTGCTGGCCGGAATGGAAGGCTCCCGCTATAACGAATATGAGCTGGAGCTGCATGTAGGCGACCGGCTGTTCGTTTATACAGACGGAGTGCCGGAGGCTACGGATGCAGAGAATGTTCTTTACGGCACAGAACGGATGCTGGCTGCGCTTAATGAAGCAAAAGATCTCCCCTGTCAGGAGCTTTTGGACCACATCCATAAGAGTGTGGATCAATTTGTGGGACAGGCAGATCAGTTTGATGATATTACGATGTTGTCCTTTGTTTATGCAGGGCCGGAAACGGCAAAACTGAAGATTGTAGCATAAACGGATATGAGAGAGGAGAAAAAATGGCGGAGAAACGATTTGAAGCATTAGGAAAAAACCTGGAGCCTGTTATCAGTTTTCTGGAGGAAAATCTGGAAAGCCTTGGCTGCCCGTTTAAGGAAGAACAGCAGATGTGTATTGCAGTAGAGGAACTTTTTATCAATATTGTAAATTATGCTTATCCGGAGTCGGCAGGACCTGCGGATGTAAAGATCCGGGAATTGCCGGGGCGGGTGATCGAAGTGATCCTTCGTGACGGCGGAGTGCCTTTTAATCCGCTGGAACTGAAGGATCCGGATATTACTCTGAAAGCAGAAGACAGACAGATCGGCGGTCTGGGAATTTATATGGTCAAGAAAAGCATGGATGAGGTGACCTATCAATATGAAAACGGTCAGAACATCCTGATCCTGCGAAAGAAAATAGGAAAATAACGAGGAATACAGTGTATGAACATGAAGGCAGCCGTACATGCGGCAATGGAAATATGGGGGGCGTTTTTCTGCATGGCAGCATTACTGGGTCTGCTGTCCGGCGGTGAATTAAAGAAAAAACAGAATAAGACCCTGGGGTATCTTTTGCTGACTGACTCGCTGCAGCTGATCTTTGATGCCCTTGCATGGCTGTTTCGTGCAAATGTAACGCAGACCGGTTATTATATGGTGCGGATCAGCAACTATATGGTATATGTGACCAATTATCTGCTCCTGTACCTGTTTGTGATGTATGTTCTGGGATATATGGATGAGGATGAAAGGAACCTTGCGGAGATCAGAAAATTCAAGTATTTTATGCTGAGTCTGTCTTTGATCGCCGTTGTTATCCTGACACTGGGACAGTGTACGGGTCTGTTTTATGGATTTACGGCGCAAAATGAGTATTACCGCGGTCCGTATTGGGGCATACTGCAGGGAATCGGACTTCTGGGAATGGCAATGGCTGCCGTTATGCTCCTGATCATCCGAAAACAGATCAGGAAAGATCTGTATCTGTGCTTTATCAGTTACCTTTTGTTTCCTTTTGCGGCCACTGTGCTTCAGGGCTGGACTTACGGAATCTCCCTGATAAACATAGCAATCACCGGTTCTTTGTTTGCCATGTACATTATGTCACGCACGATCCAGTACCGGGAACTTCAAAAGAATCTGGCAGATCTTGGTGAAATGCGCATCCGCATTGCTGTTTCCCAGATCGGCCCCCATTTCCTGTTTAATGCACTTTCAACCATTAAATATCTGTGTCTTACAGATTCCAAACGTGCGGCAAGAGCGGTAGATGAGCTGGCTATGTATTTTAGGGGAAATCTGGACGCAATGACGTCCAAGGAGCCCATCCCTTTTGAAAAAGAGATGCTCCATGTACAGCATTATCTGACACTGGAAAAGGAACGCTTTGAGGATCGTATTGCCATTAAATGGGAGATAGAGGAAAAGGATTTTTATCTTCCTGCGCTGACTTTACAGCCGATGGTGGAAAACGCAGTGAAGCATGGTATCCTGAAGCACTCCAGGGGCGGAACCGTTACCATCCGATCCGAGCAGGTAGAAGACGGCTTTCGCGTATCCGTGTTAGACGACGGTGTAGGTTTTGACCCCACAAAGCTTCCGGATGACGGGCGCAGCCACATCGGAATCCAGAATGTCAGGGACCGTCTCCGTGATATGTGCAATGGTACACTGGAGATCCTCAGCGAAAAAGGAAAAGGAACGGAATGCAGGATCTGGGTACCGAAGGAAGGGAAAAAAGCATGACATATTTATTAGTAGATGACGAGAAAATGGGACTGGAGCTTTTAAGGGCAGAGCTGAGCTCTGTGGTGGAAGGAGAGACCATTGTAGGCTTTCAGGATCCGAGAGAAGCCTATGATTATGCAAAGGAGCATATCTGTGATGTGGCCTTTTTAGACATCGAAATGACGGATATCAACGGGATCATGCTTGGAAAAATGCTAAAGGAGCTTAACCCCCAGATCAATCTGATCTATGTGACAGCCTACAGCAATTACGGCATGGAAGCCTTCAGTCTTCACGCCAGCGGCTATGTATTAAAGCCGGTAACGGCAGAAGCCATCCAAAGAGAATTAAAAGAGATCCGCTTCCCGAAAACACCGGTCAAAGAAACCAAAAGGATCCGCGCCGTTACCTTTGGACAGTTTGATCTTTTATTAGATGGAGAGCCTGTGCGGTTCGGAAGAGCCAAATCCAAGGAGCTTTTAGCATATCTGATCCACAAACGAGGGGGAGGACTGACCAGAAAAGAGCTGGCAGCGGCTATCTTTGAGGATGCAGAGTATTCCAGAACGGTACAGGATTATGTTTCAAAAATCGTCCGGGAGCTGGAAAATTCACTGAAAAAAGCCGGTATCAACGGCCTGCTGATCCATGATCATAATCATTATTCCGTGAATACAGAAATGTTCAGCTGTGATGCCTATGAGTATGACGATAAGGATCCTGCTGCCGTAAATGCATACAAAGGAGAATATATGGTGCAGTACAGCTGGGCAGAAGGCATGTGGTATGACCGTTGGTTTGATGAAGATTAGTCCAAGTTCCGCCATATAGCAAGAAAAATACGAGAAAAATTGTCCCACATTTGTCCTACATGTGCTATTATAATGAAGATAGATAAGAGAGACAGGTTGCAAGGTGAGGTGAAGAGAATATGATGAAAAAACTGAGAGCTTTGATCGCAGGCTGTATGCTGGCAATCCTAGCGGTTCCTATGGTCAGCCGTGCGGATGTGGTGGATGTATACTGGGACGGGAAGGAAGCCTGCTGGGATGATTCCGATGAGGATGAAACAGAACGTTATCAGGTAGCCCTTTACCGTGGTTCTACGGAAGTGACCAGGATCAAGACCACCAATACGTACTATGATTTTTCATCCAGTATGAAAAAGTCAGGAACATACCGCTTCCGTGTACGTGCTTATGCAGATGATGAATACAATGCATGGTCTCAGTACTCAGCGGAGAAAAAGGTGGAAGGTTCTTCTAACAGCTCCACCACCGGTTCCTCGGCTGCTGCACAGGATAAAAACTCCGGTCAGACATCTTCTGTCACCTATTCTCCTTACAGAGAAGGCTGGCATTTGATGAACGGAAGCTGGTATTATTATTATGCAGACGGTTCACAGGTGAAAGATAAATTTGCATTGATTGACGGAAAATGGTATAATTTCGATTCTCAGGGCGTCATGCGTACCGGTTGGTTTAAACGGGGAAATACCTGGTTTTACCTGAACCAGAGCGGCGCAATGGCACTGGGATGGCAGCAGATCGGTGATAAGTGGTATTATTTTAATCCGTCAGACGGAGCGATGCTGGCAGATACCACATCACCGGATGGTTATCAGTTGGGAGCAGACGGAGCATGGATTCGGTAGCAGAAAAGAGGTAGGATTATGTGGACAGTACCAGAACGAATTTATATTACACGATATGACAAGCAGAACGCAGTGATGGTCCGGGCAGACCGGCAGTCAGAGCAGGTTGAGTTTTATATGCAGAATGATGAAAAGAAAGACTGGCGCTACTGCTTTTCCATCACATGGAGAGATGCAGCGGCTGTGACCGGTGAGACCGTGGCAAACTGGCATCAGATGGTAGGGATCACAGAGCTGGTGCGGGCTTACCGCAGATCGCTGGCTGCCTTTGCCGCAGATGACAGACATGCCTTTGCCAGACCGGTGGATACGGCAGATTTCTTCCCGGATGAAGGCCTGGACTATTCTCTGGCACAAAGTGAACTGGTGTCCATAGATGCTGTGATCGACCGTATCACTTTTCCGGAGCGTGAAAAAGGGGTAAAGCCGGATACAGCGACGGTGCTTCTTAAAGACCGTACAGGCACTATGGTGGCTTATGTGGATAAGGAATTGTTTCCGGAGCTGATCCGTACCTATAAAGAAGGACAGCGTGTGCAGGCAATCGGCCGTGCCTATCTTCCAAGTGATCCTCAGGAAGGAACACCGGCTTATCTGGATCTGCTGGAGCTGAGATTTCGTTAAAAAGTGATCCCAATAACAGGTTATAATGAGAGGATGAATAGAGATGACAATTGAAGCATTGAAAAGAATTGATAACAGCACAGCACCCCAGTTTCGGGAGCTTTTGCTGGATGCACTGGAAAAAACAGAAGATGACAGTTTATATGTGGATTTTAAAGATACCGCCTATGTAAGCTCTGCCGGCCTTCGTGTTCTCTTAGAGGCGCAGAAGCTTGCAAGAAAGAAGAACCTGGAAATGATCATACAGCATGTAAAGCCCATTGTCATGGAAGTATTTGACATCACGGGCTTTTCGGGGTTTTTGAATATTGAAGAAGAATAAGAAAAAAAGGAGCCAAAGCTCCTTAAAGCAGCTTTTTGGAGAACTGAACAAGGTCCACAAACAGGACTATGGATCCGGGAATGAGACCTCAGAACTGCCGCCAAAGCAGCAGGAAATGCCGGCCGTTTCCGCAGATATCCCGAAAAAAAGCAAGAAGATCCCGGATCGGGTGATGGATTACGTAGACCGGCCGGAAAAACAGTTTAAGGGATTTAAACTTGGGTGGCTGAAAAGCTTTTTCATGCCGGTTCCCAAAAAGAACGCACCGAAGAAACAGATTGTCCGACTGGACACACCGGGACTTACATTTCAGCAAAAGGTGTGGTTTGGTACCCAGACTGTAGTTTCTGCCCTGCTTCCCCTTCTTTTATACATGGTGCTTCCGGCATTTATGATGTATGTGGGAATGGTTTTGCGCCACTGGAATGAGGGAGCAGCCGCATTTGTAAATGCCAGCGGCAATTTCTATTATGCAGTGGGAATCGTGCTCTGTTTTCTTCTGATCCGCTGGAAGATTATCCGGGGCGGTGAAGATTTTCAGGATGCGGTGACGCTTTACTGGAGAAATCCGGATTGGAATAAAGCAGTGGATTATGTGATCTTAGGTATTGCATCCAGTATTTTTTTATCTGCTGTATTTACTCTTCTTCCGTTTTTTAACAGCTATAAAACACTGACGGAGAATGCATTTCAGAGGACAGACCTGATCCTGGCCATGCTTTCGGTGTTCATCACGGCTCCGATCTGTGAGGAAATGATCTTTCGTGGATTGATGTTAAACCGCCTGTTAGCAGGATTTTCCGAACGAACAGCAGTTCTTCTTACATCCGCAGTATTTGCTGCCTGTCACGGAAATCTGGTCTGGATGTGCTACGCTTTTATCATGGGGTGGCTTCTGGCGTTTGTTTCTTTGAGAGAGGACAATATTTTCTATTCGATCCTGCTGCATATGGCGTTTAATCTGTGGACGGTGATCCAGCTGATCATCCGTCAGTCAGACAGACTTCAGGATTTTCTGTTTGGAAGCAGATTTATCATTTTTGGATATGGGCTGCTGGCCTTTCTGGTCATAGCGGCATGGTTTAAGATGCACCCGGAATTTGCGGAAGATGCAAAAGATTGGATGCGAAGAAGGGAGAGGATATAAGACGATGAAAGATAAGTTAAGAGATGGAATGAAAGAAGTGCTTTCCTATGTAGGACTGTTTTTCGGAGGCAGCATCCTTCTTGGTATCCTGATCTCGGAGCTGTTTCTGGCAGTTCTGCCGGGATTATTTGTAGAAGACCGGGGAATGTTTGATCCTTGGCTTTTGATCGATCCGAAGACCTATCTGGTGGGCTTTCTGGCTATGTGTGTGATCGCTGTTTTGTGGCTTGTATTTGACTACGACGCAGGCAGACGGTCCAGACGTATGATGAACCAGAAGGCAAGAAGAATTGAAGGCGCTCTGGAAAATTCGGATTTTATGTCGGATAAAGAGCGTGATAAGCTGTTTAAACCTTATAAGTATACGAAACTTGGAAATGAAAAGAAAGACGGTGTGCCGGTTCATGCCGTTTATAATAATAAGAAAAAAGATATCGACATTAATCTGGCTTCCCCGATGCACAGCCTGATCATCGGTTCTACCGGTAGTGGTAAAACAACCACCTTTATTAACCCAATGATCCAGATCCTTGGACATTCGGCTGCCGGTTCCTCCATGATCATGACGGACCCGAAGGGAGAGCTTTTTATGTTCCACAGCGGTACCCTTAAGGAACATGGGTATAAGGTAATGGTACTGGATCTTCGTGATCCTTACAGTTCTTTCCGCTGGAATCCTTTAAGTGATATTTATGACCGGTATCAGCTGTATCTCCATACCGGTGATGAGATCTACCGCAGAACGGATGATGCACAGGCAAGTGACTTAAAGCTGGTGAACAAGCCGGAAGAATATACAGATGAGTGGTACGAATATGACGGAAAAGCCTATGCCCACCGGGATGAGCTGATTTCCGTCATCCGTATTGAAAAGCAGAAGATCTACGATGAGGTTTACGAGGATCTGAATGACTTTGTCAGCGTTCTTTGTCCGATTGAATCCAAGGATGATCCTGTGTGGGAGAAAGGTGCCCGTTCCATTGTTATGGCAACCTGTCTTGCCATGCTGGAGGATTCGGAGTATCCGGAACTGGAAATGACCAAAGAAAAGTTCTGTTTCTACAATGTTAATAAGGCAATTTCCAATTCGGAAAACAACTTTGAGGCGCTGCGTGAGTATTTCCAGAATCGTCCGGTCCTTTCCAAGGCGGTGGGACTTTCCAGACAGGTTATGTCAGCAGCTGAGACCACTCTTGCCAGCTACATGTCCATTGCCTTCGATAAGCTGTCCATGTTTAACGATGAAGGTCTTTGTGCATTGACCTCAGCTACGGATATTGAGCCAACTGCCATTGCAAACGAGCCGGTGGCATTATTCCTTAAGATCCCGGATGAAAAGGATACCAGACATGCACTGGCTGCCATCTTTATCCTGAGTATTTACAAGGCATTGATCAAGGTGGCAAGTGCAGATAAGGATCTGACCCTTCACCGCAATGTGTACTTCATTCTGGATGAGTTTGGTAATATGCCGAAGATCGAGAAATTCGATAAGATGATCACCGTAGGACGAAGCCGTAAGATCTGGTTCAACATGGTCGTTCAGTCTTATGCACAGTTAAACAATGTATACGGGGATACAGTAGCCAATATCGTAAAGAGTAACTGTGGTATCAAGATGTTCATCGGTTCCAATGATATTGCAACCTGTGAAGAGTTCTCAAAGCTGTGCGGCAATATGACGGTCACCACAGGAAGCGTATCCAGCGGTATGGGATCTAAGAGCAGTGATATCAATTACTCTCAGCAGATGCAGACCAGACCGGTTATTTATCCTTCTGAGCTGCAGAAATTAAACAGTAAGACCAATACCGGTAATGCGATCATCGTAACCTTTGGTAATAACCCGTTAAAGACCAAGTTTACACCAAGCTACAAGTGTCCGTTGTATGAATTTAAGGCCATGAACCTGGATGAGGTAAGAGCCAATGCCTTCTACGGCGAGGATGTTTACTATGATCTGGGCGAACGGAATATGATCGTCCAGCAAAAGATCGATGCCGAGATGGAAGAGCAGGAAGAGCCGCACAGTGAAGCAGCTGCCGGTGAGGAAGCAGAGCTGTCCGGCGGATTGACCGGGTCTTTCAATGACGATATGGATGAAGATGAGGATTTTGACATGGATGAGGATCTGGGTTCATACGAAGAGGACGATGAGGAAGATTCGGATTCCTATGAAGAGGATGATGAGGAAGATTTTGAATCCTATGACGATGAGGAAGATGACGCAGATCTGAGCATGGATACTGATGATGATACAGATGAGGCAGCCAAAGGAGCATAAGAATGAAGCTACATAGAAAAAAAATGATCATAATAGCGGCTGCGGCTGCAATGGCTGCACACCCGCTGACTGCAATGGCAGCAGGCAATTCACTGGCAGACCAGCTGAACGGGACGAGCAGCTTTTATTCCAGTTTAAGAGGAATTTCGTCTTCCGTATCAGCAAATACAAATGCATCGTCCGACAGTCTTTCTTCTAATCCGAGTACAGGTCCCGGGGCATTGAACAATTCAACCTCGGGAAGCGGAACAACCAGCAGAAACGGCGTGATTATTGAGAATAATACGTCCTCTTCTTCCCAAAATAACAGCAGTTCCACCACTGCAGGAACCCTTCCGTCTAAGAAGATCGTATCGCTGTCAGAGCAGTATTACGACGAGTACGGAATGTATGAGGAAGGGATTGACGGCCAGTTTTATTTCTATACCAATATTGGAAACGGACAGATCACCGACCAGAGTGTGTACATTGATTTCCCGTCTAATCTGACTTATACAGCGGAATTAGACGGTGAGACCATCACGTATATCAGTAAACAGCCTATGGTTCAGAAAGGAACCTATGTGTTCCGCATTACGGCCGTTTACCAGTCAGGGGAGTCTTTATCCCAGCAGACAGAATATCAGACAACCTTCCGCTTCCGTATTCAGGATAAGCCGGCACAGAAGCAGACTGATGAGACCCAGAGTGCTGCACAAAACAGCGGCTCCAGCTATGTATGGAACAGTGATAATAGCAGCGCTTCTGTTCCGCTGATCGATAAGGCAGAGGATGTGGCGCAGGCATTAGCCAGCAAGTCCCTTCCTTTGGAATATATCCGAAAGAGTATCAAAGAAGGAAGCATTACACTGGATCAGATGGCAGATATGCTGGGAGTTACCAGCAGTGCTCTGCAGGAATACTTAGATCTTACGGAACCTGAAGAAGAAACTACACCGGAGGAGTCTAAGTCCGCAGAGGAAACCTCAGATGGCAGCGAAAACGCCGATGAGACAGAGGAAGGAACAGAAGTTACTGCCGATCCTATGGATGCCAAGAAACCGGAGGACATGGAAGAAGCCGCAAAGGTGGCTGAGGCAGCAGCCGGACGGGGAACCGGATCCGGACTGGTGGAATCCATAGACTCTCTTACAGGAGAATACCTGGAAACTTTGTTTACGGGAACCAGCTTTGGTGTATCGGTACAGAATGGGGCTACTGTCAACAGCAATGTATCCTTCCGTTTCCCGACGGATAATACGCTGGTGGTTCAGGTAACCAGAAACGGTCAGCCTTATGAATATACTGTAGGAAATGATTTTACGGAAAGCGGCTGGTATTGCATGGATCTAAGTGATACCGTTGCAGGCTATGATGAGATTTACGGAAATAAAGAAAAACCGAAATTCTATTTCCAGATCATCAAAGAGCCGGTAAGGAACATGCAGTTGTTATTCGTGCCTGAAGGTGAGACGGTAGAGAACTTTACCTGGAACGGACAGGTCCAGGGAGATCACGGTTCCTGGGTTGCCCTTCCTTATAACGGAACCTATGAGGTAACCTATACAACCGCATCAGGAAAGAATGAAACGGTGACCATTGAAAAGGACAACCGGCCGCCAAAACTGCAGTTGACAGTGAAACGCAGCAGTGCAGCGGTTGCAACAGACAGTGCCGAGGACCAGATCATCGTATTCAAGGACGGAGAACAGACTCAGGGTCCAATTGATGGCGTAATAAGCGGAGCCGGAACCTACCAGATCTTTGCTGTTGATACAGCCGGAAACCGGTCACCGGTACAGACCTTTAAGCTGGGACATGCGATCACTCCGGCATCTGTGATCGCCGTATTGCTGCTGATGGTACTTGGAAGCGGCGGTATCGGTTATGTGATCTGGATCAAACGGAACACATCCATGAGACAGTGATCGAAAGATTTTTTGTGAGATAGCAATGGATAGAAATAAGTAAGTGATACATACATGATAGGAGGCAGAGGATATGGT